>NZ_JBSNCE010000069.1:0-942 GCF_053764755.1 Rhodococcus sp. 2H158 | reverse complement strand
TTGACCAGTCCGCCGCCGATGATCAGGCGCTGGATCTCGCTGGTGCCCTCGTACAGGCGCAGCAGCCGCACGTCCCGGTAGATCCGCTCGACCGGCACCTCCCGCATGTACCCGGTGCCGCCGTGGATCTGCACCGCCAGGTCGGCGACCTTGCCGACCATCTCGGTGCAGAACAGCTTCGCCACCGACGGCGCGATCCGCCGGTCGGTGTTCTCCACCCACGCCCGCGCCGCGTCGCGCACCAGCGCCCGCCCGGCCATCACCCCGGTCTGCTGATCGGCGAGCATCGCCTGCACCAGCTGGAAGGTGCCGATCGCGGTGCCGCCCTGCGTCGCGGTCGCCGCATACGCCACCGACTCGTCCAGCGCGCGCTGCGCCTGCCCCACCGACAGCGCCGCGATGTGCACCCGCCCGCGGGCCAGGGAGGTCATCGCGGCCTTGTAGCCGACGTCCTCGCTGCCGCCGACCAGCGCCGCGGCCGGCACCCGCACGTCGTTGAAGTGCACGTCCGCCGTCCAGGACCCCTCCTGGCCCATCTTGGCGTCCTTGGCGCCGACCTGCACCCCGTCGGTGGCGGCCGGGACCAGGAACACCGCGATGCCGGTGCCGTTCTCGTCGGCGGGGCGGGTGCGGGCGAAGACGACGAACAGGTCCGCGAGCGGGGCGTTGGTGATGAACCGCTTCTCGCCGGTGATAATCCAGTCGTCGCCGTCGCGCACGGCCTTGGTGCGCAGCCCGGCCGGGTTCGAGCCGGCGCCGGGCTCGGTGAGCGCGAAGGACGCGACGACCTCGCCGGCGGCGATCCTCTCGAGCCACTGCGCCTTCTGCTCGTCGGTGCCGAACCCGACGAGGACCTGCCCGGCGATGCCGTTGTTGGTGCCGAACATCGACCGCAGCGACAGCGTGGTGTAGCCCAGCTCCATCGCCAGCTCGGCGTCCTGC
>NZ_JBSNCE010000068.1:0-955 GCF_053764755.1 Rhodococcus sp. 2H158 | reverse complement strand
GGGACGTCGGCGTAGTGGATGCCGCGCAGCACCCCGGCGGCGGAGACCGAGCAGTTGGCCTGGGCGAGGTCGAGGGCGCGTCCGGCGGCGTCGGTGAAGGTGGGTTGTTTGAACCACTCGTAGAAGACGCCGCGGTCGTCGCCGAACTGTCGGGGGGTGATCTCGTAGGCGCCGGGGATCTTCAGTTCGCGGTAGTGCACCGTCAGTGTCCTTCCCGGTCGAGCAGGTCGAGCAGGTAGCTGCCGTAGCCGGATTTGACCAGCGGCGCGGCCAGGGCGCGCAGGTCGTCGTCGGTGATGAAGCCGCGCCGCCACGCGACCTCCTCGGGGGCGCCGATCTTCAGGCCCTGGCGTTGTTCGATGGTACGGACGTAGTTGCCGGCGTCGAGCAGCGAGTCGAAGGTGCCGGTGTCGAGCCAGGCGGTGCCGCGCGGGAGGACCTCGACCTGGAGTCGGCCGGCCTCGAGGTAGGTGCGGTTGATGTCGGTGATCTCGTATTCGCCGCGGTCCGACGGGCGCAGACCGTGGGCGATGGCGACGACCTCGTTGTCGTAGAAGTACAACCCGGGCACCGCGAAGTTCGACTTCGGGGTGGCCGGCTTCTCCTCGAGCGAGAGCGCCCGGCCGTCGGAGTCGAACTCGATCACCCCGTAGGCCCTGGGATCCGAGACGCGGTAGGCGAACACCGCGCCGCCGTCGAGGTCGGCGAACCGGGTGAGCTGGGTGCCCAGGCGGGGGCCGTAGAAGATGTTGTCGCCGAGGACGAGGGCGACGCTGCCGGTGCCGATGTGCTCGGCCCCGAGCACGAACGCCTGGGCGAGCCCGTTCGGCTCCGGCTGCACCCGGTAGGTCAGGTTCACCCCGTAGCGCGACCCGTCGCCGAGCAGGCGCTGGAACTGCGGAGCATCCTCGGGCGTGGTGATGATCAGGATGTCGCGGATCCCGGCGAGCATGAG
>NZ_JBSNCE010000067.1:0-1176 GCF_053764755.1 Rhodococcus sp. 2H158 | reverse complement strand
AACCCGGAAGCTAAGCCCTCCAGCGCCGATGGTACTGCACCCGACAGGGTGTGGGAGAGTAGGACACCGCCGAACACCCGTTACCGGAAGCCCCCCAACCTCGTTGGGGGGCTTCCGGCATTTCCGCGTTCCTCGTGGGCGCAGCCGAACCCGTCGGGCCTTTCGTGGCTCTTCACAGTTGAGGGTGTAATCGCTGGCTGGATGTTGGCTGGCGCGTCGGTCCCGGGGCAGCGATGCGCAAACGCAGCCGGAGGCCCGATCTTGTGTCACCGTTCGCAGTGGACTTCTTCGCGTACCCGCTCAGATCGGTCAACGGCGCACCCGAAAGCGCAGGTGAAGCACCCGGTTGCCCTGAATCACCACGTCGGGATCCTCCAACAGGTGCTGTGCGTGGACCGACCCGAAGTAGCGCTTGCCGGACCCGAACACGACGGGTACGACGTCCATGCGCACCTCGTCGACCAGGCCCGCGGCAAGCACCTGGCCACCGACGTCGCCAGCGGCGACCTCGACGATGCGGTCACCCGCGAGCTCCTGCGCCTTGGCCACAGCTGCCTCGACGCCGTCGACGAAGTGAAACGGCGCCTCGGGGTCCCAGCCCTCGGGCTTCGGCCGGTGCGTCACGACGACCACGTGGTCGATCCCGCCCGGAGGCTTCCCGTCCCAGCCGTCCGTCATGTCGAAGACGTGGCGGCCGACGATTGTCGCCCCGATCTGGTCCCAGTACGGCCGGGTGTAGTCGTAGGACGTCTGCGACACCTTCACCTCGCCGCTCTCGTCCAACGGGACGTCACCGCTGGACAACCAGTCGAACAGCGGTCCGGGCTGGTCGTTCTCGTCCGCGACGAAGCCGTCCACCGACACCGAGCTGTACATGACCACCTTGCCCACGGGGCTCTCCCTAGACCTCGACGTGCCTGACGCTACCCCTGGGGCGGGCTTTGCCTGCCCTGATCTGACCGTGTTCTGCCGACTCGACGAGCTCGGTCTCGAAGTGACCGGGCAGCGGTTCGAGCCGGACCGCGCTGTCTTGGCCTGTCGCGTCGTCGTGATGGCGCTCATTGAAAATGCTCAGTCCTGCTCACCGTAAGTGCTCACCCGTGTGGCTCCGCCGATGAGGGCGGGTCTCCTTCGATGCTGGTGGTCTCTGACCACGCACCAGCACCTCGAAGGAGA
>NZ_JBSNCE010000066.1:0-1193 GCF_053764755.1 Rhodococcus sp. 2H158 | reverse complement strand
TCGTGACCAGTTCTGTCATCGTTGCCGGAGCCCGGACCCCGATGGGGCGTCTGCAGGGCGCCCTGAAGGACTTCTCCGGCTCGGACCTCGGCGGGGTCGCCATCGCCGGTGCCCTCGCCAAGGCCGGGGTGGCCCCGGAGCAGGTCGAGTACGTGATCATGGGTCAGGTGCTCACCGCCGGCGCCGGCCAGATCCCGGCCCGGCAGGCCGCCGTGGCCGCCGGCATCCCGATGGACGTGCCCGCCCTGACCGTGAACAAGGTGTGCCTGTCCGGCATCGACGCGATCGCGCTGGCCGACCAGCTCATCCGCGCCGGCGAGTTCGACATCGTCGTCGCCGGCGGCCAGGAGTCGATGAGCCGGGCCCCGCACCTGCTCGAGAAGTCCCGGGCCGGGTTCAAGTACGGCGATGTGACCCTGCGCGACCACATGGCCTTCGACGGGCTGCACGACATCTTCACCGACCAGGCCATGGGCACCCTCACCGAGGCCGCCAACAGCGGCACCCGGTTCGTCTCCCGCGCCGAGCAGGACGCCGTCGCCGCCGCCAGCCACCAGCGGGCGGCCCGCGCGCAGAAGGACGGGCTGTTCGACGCGGAGATCGTGCCGGTGTCGATCCCGCAGCGCAAGGGCGACCCGGTCGTGGTCACCGCCGACGAGGGCATCCGCCCGGAGACCACCGCCGAGTCGCTGGCGGCGCTGCGGCCGGCGTTCGCGAAGGACGGCACCGTCACCGCCGGGTCGGCCTCGCAGATCTCCGACGGGGCGGCCGCGGTGGTGGTGATGAGCCGGGCCAAGGCCGAGGAACTCGGTCTGTCCTGGCTCGCGGAGATCGGCGCGCACGGGGTGGTCGCCGGTCCGGACTCGACGCTGCAGTCCCAGCCCGCCCGGGCGATCGCGAAGGCCTGCGCCCGGGAGGGCCTGGACCCGGCCGGGCTGGACCTGGTGGAGATCAACGAGGCGTTCGCCGCGGTCGGGATCGCCTCCGGCCGCGAGCTGGGGCTGGACCCGGCCCGGATCAACGTCAACGGCGGTGCCATCGCGCTGGGCCACCCGGTGGGGATGTCCGGGGCCCGGATCGTGCTGCATCTGGCGCTCGAACTGGCCCGCCGCGGCGGCGGTGTCGGGGCCGCGGCCCTGTGCGGCGGCGGCGGCCAGGGCGACGCCCTCATCGTCCGCGTCCCCAAGACGTAG
>NZ_JBSNCE010000065.1:0-1198 GCF_053764755.1 Rhodococcus sp. 2H158 | reverse complement strand
GAGGCGACGAACCGCTCCGCCGTCAGATCCGCCCGGCCGTGGTAGCCGCGCGCCAGCTGCGCACCCGCCAGGTACAGCTCACCGGGCACGCCGGCCGGGACCGGATTCAGGCGCGCGTCGAGCACGTACACCCGCGAATTCCACTCCGGGACACCGATCGGCACCGACACCCCGGTGGCGTCGTCGACCTCGTGGAAGGTCACCGACACCGCCGCCTCGGTCGGACCGTACAGGTTGTCCAACCGGGCCGTGTTGTGCGCCAGGAACCGTCGCGCCGTCGCCGCCGGCAACGCCTCACCGATCGCGAGCACCTGCCGGAGCGAGTTCGTCAGCGTGCCGCCGGACTCGACGAGCAACGCCTCGAGCATCGACGGCACCACGTGCAGGGTGGTGACCCCCTGCTCGGCCGTCAACCCGTTCAGGTAGCCCGGGTCGCGGTGCCCGTCCGGCGCGGCGATCACCAACCGGCCACCGGAGACCAGCGCCGACCAGAACTCCCACACCGACAGATCGAACGTCGCCGCCGTCTTGAGCAACACCGCATCGTCGGCACCGAGCTCGTACTCCGCACGCTTCCACAACAACTGGTTCACGATCGCACCGTGCGGCACCGCCACACCCTTCGGCCGGCCCGTCGAACCCGACGTGAAGATCACATACGCCGTGTTCGACGCCCGCAACGGCGCCCACCGCTCCGCATCGGCGACCGGGCCGTCCGCGAACACCGACAGATCCGCCGAATCGAGCTCCAGAGTGCGGACAGACCTCTCCCCCGGCACCTCGAACCCGTCCCGCCCGGTGGTCAGCACCACCACCGGCGCCGCGACCTCGAGAATGTACCCGGTCCGCTCCGCCGGCTGATCCGGATCCACCGGCACATACGCACCACCGGCCTTGACCACCGCATACATGCCCACCAGCAACTCGACCGACCGGCGCATCGCCAGCGCCACCGTCGACTCCGGCCCCACACCCAGCGCAACAAGCTGCCGCGCAAGACGATTGACCCGCGCATCGAACTCGCCGTAGGTGAGCGCCGCACCCTCGAACACCAACGCCGGCGCCTCGGGCGCCCGCCGCACCTGCTCGTCGAACAGATCCACCAGCGTCGCCGAACCCCCGACCTCACGACCGGTGTCGTTCCACGCCTCGAGCACCCGCACCCGCTCGGCCACCTCGAGAATCTCGATATCACCCA
>NZ_JBSNCE010000064.1:0-1281 GCF_053764755.1 Rhodococcus sp. 2H158 | reverse complement strand
CGGCTGGAGCTTCGAGACGAAGCAGATCCACGTGGGCCAGCCCGGCGGCGGCGACACCCGCGCCCGCGCCCTGCCGATCTACCAGACCACCAGCTACACCTTCGACAGCACCGACCACGCCGCCGCCCTGTTCGGCCTCACCGAACCGGGCAACATCTACACCCGCATCATGAACCCCACCCAGGACGCGGTCGAACAACGCATCGCCGCCCTCGAAGGCGGCGCCGCCGCCCTGCTGCTGTCCTCCGGCCAGGCCGCCGAAACCTTCGCCGTGCTCAACCTCGCCCAGGCCGGCGACCACCTCGTCTCGAGCCCCTACCTCTACGGCGGCACCTACAACCTGTTCCACTACACCCTGCCCCGACTCGGCATCGAGGTCAGCTTCGTCGACGACCCCGACGACCTCGACCAGTGGCGCGCCGCGATCCGCCCCACCACCCGCGCCTTCTACGGCGAAACCATCGCCAACCCCAAGAACCACCTCCTCGACCTGCCCGGCATCTCCGGGGTGGCCCACGAGCACCACCTGCCCCTGATCGTCGACAACACCGTCGCCACCCCCTACCTGATCCGCCCCCTCGAGCACGGCGCCGACATCGTCGTGCACTCGGCCACCAAATACCTCGGCGGCCACGGCACCGCCATCGCCGGCGTCCTCGTCGACGGCGGCACCTTCGACTGGACCGCCACCGGGCCCGACGGCACCGCACGCCACCCGCAGTTCGTCACCCCCGACCCCAGCTACCACGGCGTGGTCTACGCCGACCTCGGCGCCCCCGCCTACGCCCTCAAGGCCCGCGTGCAACTGCTGCGCGACCTCGGCTCCGCGGTGTCCCCGTTCAACGCCTTCCTCATCGCCCAGGGCCTGGAAACCCTGTCGCTGCGCATGGAACGGCACGTCGCCAACGCCCAGCAGGTCGCCGAGCACCTCACCACCCGCCCCGAGGTCACCGCGGTGTCCTACGCCGGCCTGCCCTCCTCCCCCTGGTACCAGCGCGGCCGGCAGCTCGCCCCCCGCGGCACCGGCGCCATCGTCACCTTCGAACTCGCCGGCGGCGTCGACGCCGGCAAGAAGTTCGTCGACGCACTGACCCTGCACAGCCACGTCGCCAACATCGGCGACGTCCGCTCGCTGGTCATCCACCCCGCCTCCACCACCCACTCCCAGCTCACCGCCACCGAGCAACTCGCCGCCGGCGTCACCCCCGGCCAGGTCCGCCTCGCCGTGGGCATCGAAGGCATCGACGACATCCTCGCCGACATCACCACCGGCCTCGAGGC
>NZ_JBSNCE010000063.1:0-1355 GCF_053764755.1 Rhodococcus sp. 2H158 | reverse complement strand
ATGATGCTCCTATGTTCCGTCAAGGGGTTTTGGGGTTCCGGTGGTGGTGAGCAGGCGGAAGACTTCGCGGGCAACGGCACGTTTGAGGCAGCGGATGATCTCGCGGGTGCTTTTGCCTTCCGCGGTGCGGCGGGCCATGTAGTCGCGGGTGCGTCGGTCGTGGGCCAGCCGGGTGATGACGATGATGTACAGCGCCCGGTTGGCCTGCCGGTCGCCGCCGCGGTGCAGCCGATGCCGGTGGGTGCGGCCCGAGGACGCCGGGATCGGGGCGACACCGCACAGGTGCGCGAAAGCAGCCTCGTTGCGGATCCGGTGCCGGTTGTCGCCGACGGTGATCAGCAGCTGGGTGGCGGTCTCGACTCCGATACCCATCCGGTCGAGCAGTTCGGGGGCGGTGTGCGCCACCAGGGTCTCGAGATGGGTGTGCAGGGTGCGTTCCTCCTCGGTCAGGTCGAGGATCCGCCGGGCCAGTGACCGCAACGCGGTCTTGACCGCCGCGGTCAGATCGCCGGGTACGACCGGTCCCGGCCGCAACCCGGCGCAGGTGCTGATCAACGCCGTGTCCGACAGCGCCCGCAGCCCGCCGCGCACCGGCTCGGGTGCGGTGACGAGCATGGCCTTGAGCTGGGTGATCGCCTCGGCGCGTGCCTTGACCGCCGAGCGACGGGCGTTGCGCAGGAATCGGATTGCCTCGACGTCCCCGTCGTGGGTTTTCGGGACGGTGGTGGCGCGTCCGGTCAGCGCCGCGGTCGCGGCGGCATAGGCATCGAGGGGATCGGACTTGCCGTGGGTGCGGCGGGCGCGCCGGTCCGGGCGGTCGACCTCGACGACGTCGAGGCCGGCCGCGCGCAGTGCGGTGGTCACACTCGCGCCGTAGCTGCCGGTGCCCTCGACCCCGATGCGGGCGACGGCGCCGACCCCGGCCATCCAGGCGAGCAACTGCCGGTGGCCGGTGCCGGTGGTGGGGAACTCCCGGTCGGTCACCCGGCGGCCGAGGACGTCCACCAGGGCGACATGATGGGTGTGTTTGTGGGTGTCGATGCCGGCGTAGACGGTACGGCTGACAGCGGCAGGGGTTTCGGTCATGCTGGACACAGGTCATCCCTTCCGACGGTTGGCCACGCACCCGGCCGGGACGGCGGACAGCACTGTGACGGGACTGTTGGTGTCAGGCTCCTATCAGGTCACTCCGCCCGGACCGGTCGCGTGTGTTTCGGCGTCCCGGTGCGGGCGGGGTCGACACATCATCGCCAGGACAGTCTCGCGACGTCAGTGACATTCAGGGTCAGACCCCCACCGCACCGGACCTGTCCAGTATCAACCGGACCACCCCATACTCACAGTGACATTCGGCC
>NZ_JBSNCE010000062.1:0-1433 GCF_053764755.1 Rhodococcus sp. 2H158 | reverse complement strand
TAGGACTTTGTTAGGTTGGGAAGGTGTGGTGGCAGGTCGGGCAGGTACCGATCCAATAGGCCAGTGCGCGTTGGAGTTCGCGCACGATTCCGTAGAGGGTCAGCCCTGCCCAACCGCTTTTGGGTCGGTCAGCCGCAGGGTGGTGATGAACAGGTGCGCGGCGGTGACGAGGGTGACGTGGTGGTGCCAGCCGAGCCAGGAGCGGCCCTCGAAGTGGTCGAGTCCGAGGCCGGTTTTCAGTTCGCGATAGTCGTGTTCGATGCGCCAGCGGATCTTGGCCAGACGCACCAACTCCGACAGGGGTGTGTCCTCGGGCAGGGTGGACAGCCAGAAGTCGGTGGGCTGCGCCGCGCCGACCGGCCATTCGGCGAGCAGCCAGGCCTGGGGCAGGACGCCGTTCTCGTCTCTGGGAATGGTGCGGTTTGCCGGGCGTATCCGCAGTGCCAGGAACCTCGAGCGCATCGCCGCGGCCGGATTGGCCGGGCCGGTCTGGGTGCCGTGGCGCCAGGTGATCTCGGTCAGTGCCTCGACGCCGGCAGCGAGCACGAGGTCTTTGCAGGTCACCGCGGCCGGATAGCGTCGGGTGGGAGGCCGGCCGCGACCGGAATACCCGGCCGCGGCCGGGACCGCATCACCGCGGTGTGCGAGGGTGGCGCCCTTGACTGCGACGACGTAGACCAGGTCGCGGTCGGTCAGGCCCTGACGGAAGGTGGCCGAGTCGCCGTAACCGGCGTCGGCGACGATCACCGGTGGGGTCCGGCCCCACGAGATCAGTTCGTCGAGTATTTCGAGGGCCATCGCCGCCTTGGTGCGATACCGCTCATCATCGGGAATCGCGTTGCGTCGTCGGCGGGCGGTGATCGAGGAGGCCGTCTCCGGATCGTCGCAGCACCGATCGTCCCAGCTCTCGGGCAGATACAGCCGCCAATCCAGGGGCGCGGACGCGGTGTCGGTGGCGGCGTGCACACTGACCGCGACCTGGCAGTTGCCGACCTTGCCCAAGGTGCCGGAATACTGCCGGGCCACGCACGGCGAGGCGTCGCCGTCCTTGGCGAATCCGGTGTCGTCGATGACCCACGCATCCGGTGCGATCAGATCACACGCTTTGCGGGACAGCGTTTTCCGTACCGGTATCGGATCCCACGGTGAGGTGGTGACGAACTGCTGCAGGCGTTGGTGATCGACCCCGAGCCGGTCGGCCATCGGCTGCATCGACTTGCGGCGACCGTCGAGCATCAACCCCCGTGCATACACCCCTGCCGTCGCCCGCTGATCCTTGCGCTTGAGCGAGGAGAACACCTCGTCGACGAACGCATCGAGACGTTCACCGACATCGGTCAGGGCTGCGGCATCCACCCGGTTATCGTCTCGAACACCACGCCGAATCTCGAGTCCCCACAACAAGAAGTGGTGAACCTAACAAAGTCCTACTA
>NZ_JBSNCE010000061.1:0-2392 GCF_053764755.1 Rhodococcus sp. 2H158 | reverse complement strand
TGATGGCGCTCATTGAAAATGCTCAGTCCTGCTCACCGTAAGTGCTCACCCGTGTGGCTCCGCCGATGAGGGCGGGTCTCCTTCGATGCTGGTGGTCTCTGACCACGCACCAGCACCTCGAAGGAGACCCGCTTTCTCATGTTGACATGGGAGGACGATGTGGAGATACACGCACTGCACAAGCGAGGCTGGACGATCTCGGCGATCGCCCGGCACACCGGCAGGAACCGCCGGACGGTCCGCAACTACATCAATGGCGTCACCACGCCGGGCGTGCGCAAACGGTCCGGTGAGGACCCGTTCGAGCCGTTCGTCGACTACGTCACGGCCCGGCTGCGCGAGGATCCGCACCTGTGGGCGCGGACCTTGTGCGACGAACTCGAGGACCTCGGCTACGCGGCGTCGTATCAGACGCTGACCCGCCAGATCCGCACCCGCAACCTGAGGCCCGTCTGTCACTCCTGCGCGGGCGCAACGGAGCGCCCGAACGCGGTGATCGAGCATCCGCCGGGTGAGGAAACCCAGTGGGACTGGGTCGAGCTGCCGGACCCACCCACCTCCTGGGGCTGGGGCAAGACCGCGTATCTGCTGGTCGGCTCGTTGGCGCATTCGGGCCGCTGGCGCGGGGTGCTCGCCCCGGCGATGACCCAGCCGCACCTGATCGACGGCCTCGACCGCGTCTGCCGCAAGCTCGCGGGCCTGACCCGCACCTGGCGGTTCGATCGGATGGCGACGGTCTGTCACCCCGACAGCGGGAAGGTCACCGCCACGTTCGCCGGCGTCGCCAAGCACTACGGCGTGGCGGTCGCGATCTGCCCACCGCGGACCGGGAACCGCAAAGGGGTGGTCGAGAAGGCCAATCACACTGCGGCGCAACGGTGGTGGCGAACTCATCCCGATGACGCCACGGTCGAGCAGGCCCAGGCGAGCGTGGACAGGTTCTGCAGTCTGCGGGCCGATTCCCGGATGCGCGCCACCGCCGACGGTAAGGCCTCGGTGCTGACCGTCGCCGCCCGCGAACCGTTGACGCCGGTGCCGGCGAGCCCGTATCCGGTGGTGCTGCGCGAGCCGCGGACCGTCTCGCGGCAGGCATTGGTGCCCTACCGCGGCAACCGCTACTCGGTGCCCCCGGAGTTGGCCGCCGCGCAGGTGAGCATCACCCGCAGACTCGGCAGCGAGGTGATCGACATCGTCACCGCCTCGCAGATCACCGTCGCCCGGCACCGCCTGGCTCCGGACGGAGCCGGGGTCGTGGTCCGCGATCACGGCCACGTCCACGCCCTCGAACAAGCCGCGATGGCCGGTGCCGCGGCCGGTGGCCGGCCGCACCGCCGCAAGGAACGTATCCCGCCCGGACCCGACGCCCTCGCTGCGGCAGAAGCATTGCGCGACAACAGCACCGACCATCACTCACCGTCGACCGCACCGCGGTCGACGGTCACCGACCTGGCCGCCTACGAGCGCGCTGCCCGTGGAAGGAACACCCTCGCATGACCACCACGCCCGCCTCCGACACCACCATCGCCACCACCCCGCAGGCCACGAGCCTCTACCAGCGCCTGCGCGGACACCTGGCGACGCTCAAGCTGCACGACGCCGCCGAAGCCCTGCCGTCGGTCCTCGACCGCGCGCAGAAACAGGGCCTGTCGATGACCGCCACCCTCGAACAGCTGCTCTCGATCGAGGTCGACGCCACCGAAGCCAGGCGCCTGGCCGGGCGGCTGCGGTTCGCGTGCCTGCCCACCCCGGCCTCGCTCGAGGACTTCGACTTCGACGCCGCGCCCGGACTCGACCGGGCGCTGATCGCCGAGCTGGGCACCTGCCGGTTCCTCGAAACCGCGACGAACGTCCTGCTCATCGGCCCACCCGGAGTCGGCAAGACCCACCTGTCGGTCGGGCTCGCCCGGGCCGCCGCGCACGCCGGCTACCGCACCTACTTCACCACCGCCGCCGACCTCGCAGCCCGCTGCCACCGCGCCGCGATCGAGGGCCGGTGGGCGACGACGATGCGGTTCTACGCCGGACCGACCCTGCTGGTGATCGACGAACTCGGCTACCTCCCGTTGCCCGGCGAGGCCGCATCCGCGTTGTTTCAGGTTGTGGCGCAACGGTATCTGAAGACCTCGATCGTCATCACCACCAACCGCGGTGTCGGCGAATGGGGTGAGGTCCTCGGCGACACCACCGTCGCCGCCGCGATGCTCGACCGGCTTCTGCACCGCTCCGTCGTCCTGAATCTGGACGGCGATTCCTACCGTCTGCGCGATCACCACGCCCGAGCCGAAAAGCTCCGGCAGGCCACCACCGGCACCCGGCAACCGCTACAGTGAACCCTGCTCACGGGTGGGCACTTCCACCGGGCACAGTTGAGCACTTTCGATGAGCCTCATCA
>NZ_JBSNCE010000060.1:0-2610 GCF_053764755.1 Rhodococcus sp. 2H158 | reverse complement strand
GTTTTCGATGACCCGAACCTCGTGGTGCGACACCAGTCGCTCACTTTGAGCGAGCTATGTGGATTGGAGGACTGGTGATGCAGGTGACATAGCTCCGGGCAAGTGCTCGAACGCCCGTCTCCCGCCCCGGCGTGCGTCGCAGGCTCCTGGTCTGCGAGGTGCGAAGCCCGGGAACTTTTGCCCAAGGAGCCCCCGATCCATCCGGGGGTCACCAGGCCGGGGAGAAGGCCGGGCGGGTGAACGTGAGTGAACCCTTGATGACGCCTCGTTATCGGGAGCCCCGGAAGGTGGGATGGTGACCGGGGCGATAAGACCTTGCCCCTGGCAGAGGGGGCGCGTGGTGGCCGGAGGCACGAGACCGGCCACGAGAGCACCACGTGGTCTCGGGGTAAAGAGGGCACCCAACCCGGCCGCAACTCGAGTGAGTGGAAGGTGGAAACCCCGTCGTGGTCCAGTCGAGCGTCGAACCCATCGGCTCTGATGGCTGGTAGGCCGATCGTAAGAGGGGCGGAACTCCTCGGCGGGACAGGATGCCCAAGAAGCGAATGCCGGTGGCCGAAAGGTAACAGGAAACCCGCGGCAGTGTGGTCGACACCTCCATCGACCGCCGTGGCATAACTGGCCGGATACCAACCCGAAAATGGTTGGGCCCGAGAGGGTGCCGACGTGGGCAGGTGAGCCTGTGAACATTCGGGGCCGAGGGCCTCGCGAACCGAAGGGGCAAGTTGGACACCGTCGAGGTGAACGGACCCGCGGACGTTGGCGTGCAGTGGGACGTCATTGACTGGCGCACCCATGAACAGAACGTAGCGAGGTTACGGCGCAGGATCTTCAAGGCGACGCGGGAGCAGGACTGGGCCACGGTCCGGTCGTTGCAGAAATTGATGTTGGGCTCCTGGTCGAACACGCTGGTGAGTGTGCGTCAGGTGACCCAACGCAATGCTGGGCGTCGAACGGCGGGGATCGACGGGGAAACCGCCCTGTCGAGCGAAGCCCGAGCGGAGGTGGCGGTGCGGTTGCACCGGACGCGTTCGTCATGGGTGCCGCTGCCGGTTCGACGGGTGTATATTCCGAAGGCTAATGGCAAACAGCGACCTCTCGGTATCCCCGCACTCATGGACCGATGCCATCAGGCGCGGGTCCGTAATGCGTTGGAGCCCGAGTGGGAAGCCCGGTTCGAGCCCCGTTCCTACGGGTTTCGGCCCGGACGCAGCTGTGCCGACGCGATCGAGTCCCTGTTCGCCACGCTCAAAGGGCCTCTGGCCAAGCGGGTGTGGATTCTGGACGCCGATCTGTCGGCAGCGTTCGACAAGATTGATCATTCCCGGCTTCTCGATGCGCTCGGCGGGTTTCCTGCGCGAGGTCTGGTCGAGGGCTGGTTGAAAGCGGGAGTGATCGAGACCGGGACGTTCTCTCCCACCGAAGAGGGAAGCCCACAGGGAGGCGTGATCAGCCCCTTGTTGTTGAACGTTGCGCTGCACGGCCTGGAGGAGGCCGCTGGGGTCCGCTACCGCACCGCGAGCTCCAAAGCTGGTGAAGCAGCGGCGGACTCCCCGGTTCTGGTGAGATATGCCGACGACTTCGCCGTATGCTGCCATTCCCGGCAGCAGGCCGAACAGGTCAAGGCACGGCTGGCCGGGTGGCTCGCGCCGAGGGGGCTGACGTTCAACGAGGACAAGACACGCATCGTCCACCTCGAAGAAGACGGATTCGACTTCCTCGGGTTCAATGTCCGCCGTTATCGGGGCGGACAGTCACCCGGCAAGTTGTTGATCAAACCGAGCCCGGCCGCGGTCAAGCGTGTCCGTCACAGGCTCGCAGTCGAGATGCGCCGTTTGCGTGGCTCGAACGCGAGGGCAGTTATCGCCCGGCTCAACCCGATCATCCGGGGTTGGACCTCCTATTACCGAGGCGCGGTGTCCAGCCAGATATTCACTTCACTGGACGCATACATGTGGCGGCTCACCTACCGGTGGGCACGTCGCTGTCACCCCAAGAAATCCCGACACTGGGTGACAAGCCGCTACTTCGGTCGGTTCCACAAGTTCAGAAACGATCGATGGGTGTTCGGTGATCCCCAACACCCGTACGGCGAAGACGGTGACACCATCGCCTATCTCGCCAAGTTCGCCTGGACCGACATCGTTCGTCATCCCTTGGTCGCGTCCGGAGCGTCGCCGGACGACCCCGATCTGCGCGACTACTGGATCAAGCGGCGGCGGAAGATCAAACCCGCGCTGGACAGCTATAACACCGCCCTGCTTGCCAGGCAAGGTGGCCGCTGCCCGCTCTGCGGAGATCACCTGCTCACCGCGGACCAGCCCCAGTCCCCGCACGAGTGGGAACGCTGGTGGCTGGGTGTGGTCAAACGAGCTATCGCCGCTGACTATCTCACCCACCACGGGCGAGACGGCACAATGGACGGAACCCGGACACGCCTCGTGCACGCCTCCTGCCACCGCAGCGTCCGAGCACGCAGGAGGAACCAGCAGCCCGCGACGTCCGCGGGGCTTGCTTGAGCCGTATGCCGCGACGAGTGGCACGTACGGTTCTGAGGGGGCGGGGACGCAGTAATGCGTCCCCGCTACCCGACTCGGCCGCAGGGCTGGT
>NZ_JBSNCE010000006.1:0-239819 GCF_053764755.1 Rhodococcus sp. 2H158 | reverse complement strand
ATCACCACGCCCGAGCCGAAAAGCTCCGGCAGGCCACCACCGGCACCCGGCAACCGCTACAGTGAACCCTGCTCACGGGTGGGCACTTCCACCGGGCACAGTTGAGCACTTTCGATGAGCCTCATCACCGATTCGTCCTCACTCTTGCCGCGATCGCCGGCGTCCTCATCGCGTGCTCGTGGTGGATGCTGCTCCGTTCGTATCGTGACCTCAACAGCGCGAAGTTCGCGGTCATCAACCAGCTTGAAGCGGAGCATCTGCAGATCCATCTCTTCAAGGACGAATGGGAGCACCTCAAGCAAGACCCGGTGAGTAGCTGGCGCAAACGCTATGCAGAGCTCGGCCAGATCGAGAGGCTGGTCCCGCTGCTCTTCGCAGTGCTGTACGCAACGTTGGCGATCTACGTGAATTGGCGGTGACCGTGAACTACATCGAGCAGATCGCTGAGCGGATCAAGAACAATCTGTCAGCCGACATCCTGCCGGACGACCCGTACCCCCTGCTTCTCATGTACGCGGTGCTCGCCAGGGTGAAGGGGCCGGAAACGACTCTGGAGGATGTCCACGATGCATGGACAGCCTGGATGTCGATGCAAGGCAGACAGCACGAATCCAGTGTGCCCTTCGCAGAGTTGCCAGACGCTGTCCAGGGGGAGGACGCCCCGTTCCTCCGTGCGATCCTAGAGTCGCTGTGACCGTCGACGACTGGCCAGTCGAAATCCTCCGTGACCGCGTCGACCGTGCGGGTGAACTCCGCGCTGAGATCGGCCACGTTTGGAATGAATACCTGGGTACGAAGCCGCGTCAGCTCGGCGCCGTCCCAGCCAGCGACGACTCCTGGTTTTTCGTGATCAAGACTGTGTACCCCATGCCGACCCGCCTCAGCACGTTGTTCGGAGAATGGCTGTACGAGCTGCGGTCGGCACTGGACGGACTCGCCTACCATCTCGCGGTCCGAGACAGCGGGAAGAATCCGCCGCCAGCTGAGTCGGGCATCTACTTTCCGATTTTCACCGAGGCCGAGAAGTTCGACAGCAGGGATCATCGTGGCCGGATGAAGGCGCTGTCGGATGACACCTTCCGCCTGCTCCGTCACATACAACCGTTCAACGCAGAACCTGACCATATGTCGAACGCCCTGTGGTGGCTGAACAGGCTCGCCATGATCGATCGACACCGGCGCGGGCACGCCCTCGCCGCGCACGTTGTGAACATTCGCGTCGGCCTGGCTGAACCATTGCAGTTGGTTCGATCGCTGGTGCCTGACCCGCCCCACGCCATCCCGATTGAAGAATCTGAGCCTACACCGATCCTTGAGTTCAAGGCTCCACTCGGCTGGAGCGAAATGCAGATTCGCGATCACATTGACTATTCGAATGCGACGAGCAACGTGCTGGACGTCACCGAGTGGGCGCGAGGCGCATCGCGCCCTATGGCGCGCTTCGGGCTGGAACAACGCATGCGATGGTGCGAATCCTATGTCCTTGACGGTATCATCAATCCTCTTGTGAGCGGCGATATCTCGCTCTTGAATCCAGCACAATCCAAAGACGAGCGGCCAGCGTAGCTGGCCTTCTCCGAACGGGTGCCCTCTCGCTGCTTACCGGAGTTCAAGACGTCTCCGCTCCGCGCTGTACTCGTAGTTCACGATGTCGCCCGACCCGATCATGCTGATCGCCTCGTCGATGGCATCCAGGGGCGCTACGTACCATTCGGACGGAACGTAGACCCGGCTGTCCTTCCCTACCTGTTCGATACTGAGCTTGACGTCGCTGAAGACACGATGCAGCAGGTGCTCCAGGACGGATGTCTTCATGTTGTACGTGCGGTAAGTCGCGACAACCTCGACGGGAGCCATGAGGTAGGTCGGCTGGTCAGCGGCGTGCACAATCCGCTTCTCGACGGATCCCGTCGTGAAACCGATCTTGTAGAGGTCCTCGATCGAGGAGATGTGGGTGACCTCGGGTGAGCGGTGCACGGTGTGCGGCAAGCCGGTGAAGGTACGCGCCTGCCCTGTCGGAGACGACCGGGCCCCGGATCGTCGGTGCATCGCCAGCGACGACCACGAGCAGGTCGGCGAATTCTCTACCCCTGGGTCCGGGTCTGGTCATCGACGGGTCCGAGAGGTGGTCGGCCGCGGCCATCCCGCTCTTCGAGCGTGACCTCATTTCCGCTGTCCCGGCTGCGCGATCGCCGTCGGTCGACCCGGCCGGGTTCGAGCCGGTTCGGCTGGGCCGGTGGATATCACCCGGGGGCCGAGCCTGGCACAGACGTGCGCTATGGCGGTGGACAGGTCCGGGGTGACGTGCAGGATTTCGGACAGCCCCAGCAAACGCCAGGGGTCGGGCGGTGGCGGCTCCGCTCGCAGCCACGGCGAACGGACGGCTCGGGGCGAGCTGTCGGCAGAGGTCGAGCAGCGCCCCGATGCCGACCGAGGCGAGGAACGTCACCTCGGTCACATCGACGACCACGGCGGCGGGTTCGCCGGTCAGAACGTCGCGGGCGGCGGTGCGCAGACTCGGCGCGGTGAGCATGTCGAGGTCGCCGCGGACGCGGAGCACCGTGACCGGGCCGTCGGTGTGGACGGTCACCATCAGCAGCGGCTCGTCCTCGTCCGCGTGGGGTTCGTGCGCGAAGGGGCTCATCGGAGCATCATCGCCTCTCCGGCGGTGTGGGGCCGGCACCACCGCCGCGGGGCGACCCCACTCGCGACCTCCCTGCCACCGACACATGAGGCACCGGCGCCCGCGTAGGGGGCCCATAGGGCAGCTGTCGAACGTGATCGGCGCGATCGCGTTGCGCTCGGTCATCCGCCTCGCCGGTGCGGGCGCACTGGATACGCACTGGCCGGGAACCGCGGCCGGGCTCGCGGCGCAGGGCGTCGACCACCTCGGCACCGTCTTCCGTCCCGGCCGGGTAGTTCTCCGATCCGTTACTTGACATAATCACGCTTATCGTCGTTCGTGACCGATTGTGCCGCAGGGGTTTTCGTGTTAAATCGGCGCAGTCTCTCGTGGGAACGAGGTGCGGCGCGAGCGCAGATGCACGGTCCGGTCGGCGGTGCCGGCGCGCCGGCGGCGTTGTCGGTGGGCGGCGATAGTGTGACCGTGACGCCCGCCGTACGCACCCGAAGGAGAGCGCCCGTGGCCGACAGTACCGACGTACCGGAGATCACCACGTGGGACGGGATGAGCGACTGGCTCGTCGAATCGTTCACCGGCCAGCCGGTGGGGCTGATCATCGACCTCGGACCGAGTGACTACGTGCACTTCGACGACGACCACGACAATGTGGACGAGCCGGTGGTGTGCGCGCAGATGCACGTGCTCGCCGACGGGGTGCTGATGGTGCGTCGCTCCCGGGCGGTGCTCGACCGGCTGCGATTCGACACCCATGCGGTCGACGCCCTGGACCTGGACCGGTGGCTTTTCGACGACCCTTTCGACGACTGCACCGACGGGTACCTGTTCACCCGCGACATCGCACTCGCAGCCGAGGCGTGCGTGTCGTGGTTCCGGGACGTTCCCGGCGTACCGACGCTCGACGAGATCGGCTGCTCCTACGAGTTCCCGGACACCCTTCCGCCGCGGCACGAATCCACCACCTGACCGACGACGATCTCGAGCATCCGGTCGACACGGTCCACCCACCCCGACGATCTGTTGGATCAGTCGGGTCAGCCCGTTCCGGGGGCAGGGCGGTTTCGGATATGCCGGCAGGGAGTTGACCACTAGGGGTTGGTGTGGGAGATCTGTCTGTCGTGCGGACTCCACGGCGAAGGAGTGAATAGGAGTTGCCGGAGCAGCATTTCGCCGTTCGTGGCGGTCGTCGACGTGCGTTCGCTAACTCTGTCCACTCCCGGTGAGCCGGGCTGATATGTGATGCGCTTCTTCCTTGGCGGCCGCGGCGAACTCGTCGAGTCGGTCGGCGATTCGGGTGGTGGGGCCGGCGATGGCGAGGACCGCGAGAAGGTGTCCGTTGCCGAAGATGGGCACGGAGACACCGCTGACGTCGGGGAGGGTTTGTCCTCGGTTGATGGCGACACCTTCGTCTGCGATCGTGCGGAGTTCGGCGCGGACCTGCTCTCGCATGTCCTCGTCCGGAATGTGCGCTGCGAGATAGTTTTCACGGAACGTTTCGCCGGCGTACGCGAGGAAGCATTTTCCGGAGCTGGTGGGGTAGAGCGGTCGGCGGGTGCGCAGCGGGGCGGAGTAGCGGATCATCTGGGTCGATTCGATGACATCGGTGTAGACGACGGCATCTCCGACGAGGAAGGAGAGCATCACCGTTTCGTTGAACTTGTGGTGTAGTGCTTCCATGCCGGGCCGGGCGGCGCTGTCGATGGGCACTGTCGGTGCTGCAAGTAGGGCGCGGACGGCCGAACCGATGGTGTACCTGCCGCCCTCCTCGTGCAGGTAGCCGTTGGCGACCAGGCCTTTGACGAGGACGTGGACCGAGGAGCGGGGAGCATCGATTGCCGCGGTGATGTCGGCGAAGCGGCTCCCGTTCTCACTGCGAGCAACGAGTTCGAGGATGGTGGTGACACGAGAGACTGTGCGATGTTCTTTCGCGTCACCCGGCATCGACACTGTTGTTTTCATCTTTCGGCTCGTCGGTCGGTTCACGATACCGTCCGGCTGTGTGAGGTCGCGGGAGGCGAAGTGCGTGGTCGCTGCGCTGTGAACTGCAGACGTGGACGTGGTCATGGCGATCATTCTCTCCGTGTCAGTGGACGGTATCGGCGGAGCGTGCCAACGGTCGTGTTCGCAGATCGTGTCGGAAGGATCGGCGCGCCGCGGTCAGCAGGGCAGCGGCGATCAGCATGGCCGCGGTGCAGGTGCACCAGGCGGTGGGGTAGTCGGCGTACGAGACGATCAGCCCGAACAGTGCCGGGCCTGCCGCGCCTCCGGCGAAGGCCCCGGCTTGCAGTGCCCCCGAGGCGACGCCGGGCGCGTCGCGCCCGATCCGCACGATGGCGAAGATTAGTAGTCCCGGCCAGGCCCAGCCGATCGAGAAGGTGAGGATCGCTGCGGCCCAGAAGGTGGGCACGGTGTCGATGGCCAGGATCAGGAAGCCGCAGGCTCCGAGGATGATCTGCCTGATGACGACGGTGAGGTTGCCGCCGTTGCGGCGATCTGCGCGTTGACCGCTGACGAGCCGGGCGCAGATGGACAGGCAGCTGCCGCCTGCCATGAGGTAACCGGCTTGGGCCGGGCTGATCCCGAGTTGGAATCCCCAGGAGGCGACGAAGGCCCCGAGTGAGTTGACTGCCATGCTGGCCATCCCCATGCCGCAGGATGCCAGCACCAGCGCTGTTCGTGGTGGGCGTTGCGGATCGTGGGTAGTCGCCGCAGCCGGGGCGTGGCTGGGTCGGCTGCGCAGTCCCGTCAGTGTCAGCAGTGTGGCCACGATGGCGGTGAAGGCGAACGTCCACCGCCAACCGATCAGCGTTCCGATCGTGGGCACCGAGAGTCCCCCGATCAGGACGGCCAGGGGAACGGCGGATTGCTTCACCGCGAAGCCCAGGCCTTGGCGATGAACCGGGATGGTTCCGGCCAGGGAGAGGTTGGCGGTGATCTGCAGGACGGCGTTGGCGACGCCGAGGACGACGAGTGTGAGGGTGAGGATCGGATAGGAGTGCGCGACCAGGGCCACCCCGGCTCCGCCTGTGCATGCCGTGACACCGGCCAGCACCGTGCTGCGGCGTCGACCGAGTCGGTCGAGGAACGATCCTGCGAACAGCGCGGTGAGTGCCGCGGCCGCGAAGAAGCCGCTGACGGTGAACCCGAACCGGGCCTCGTCGAAGTCGAGGTCCCGGCGGATGAGGACCGACTGGGCGCTGAGCAGGTAGACCGGGATGGCCCCGACGGTGGCCATGGCAGCGGCGGCGGCCATCGACCGGAGGAGCTCGGGTGCTTTTCCCACGGGCATGGCGTGTCGACTCTCCGGTTTCCTCGGTTGCGCCCGCGTCCTGGCGCGGCGGGCGCCGGTTCGGCCCCGCGGGCGCGTGCGTTCACGTCCGGACCGGGCTGCCGCGCCATCAGGACGTGCCGCGCACCAACTGATGCGTCCGGCCGTGGCCATGGGGGAAGCGGCCGGACGCATCGGCTCCGGTGTCAGGCGGTGTCGGCGCGGCGGTCGATGTTGCGTTGTTGGTCGAACAGGGAACCGCCGGCGATGAGGATCGCGCCGACGATGAAGAGCAGGGATACTCCCCAGGTCGCATTGGTCGAGGACATGGTGACCATGGTCAGGGCTGCCAGCGGAGCGAGACCACCGGCGAAGGCGCCGCCGACCTCGCGGCCGGTACCCAGTCCGGAAGCACGGACCTCGGTGGGGAATTGGCGGGCGAGGAAGGATCCGGAGGCAGCGAGCATGGCGGGGACGGCGATGCCGGTGGCCAGGATCAGTGCTGCCCAGATGTAGACCGGACGTCCGGTGTCGAGGAGCCAGAAGAAGGGGAAGGCGAGGACGGCGGTGCCCGCTGCGCCGAACAAGATCACTCGCCGGGAGTCGACGAGGTCGCAGATGCGACCTGCGATCGGCACGGTGACGATGGCCACAGCGCTCGCGAGGGTGATGCCGAAGGCCCCGATGTTGGCAGCGACATCGCGGAATTCGGTCAGATAGGACAACGAGAAGGTCTTGAAGACGTAGCTGACACCGTTGTATCCGATCGTGATGGCCATCACGACCATGAGGCCACGCCAGTCGGACTTGAACAGATCGCGCATCGGCCGTGACTTCTCGAGCTTCTTCTCCTGGGCGGCCAGGCGTTCGAAATCCGGGGTCTCGGGCAACTTCCGTCGCACCCAGAAGCCGAGGCCGACGAGGGCGAAGCTGGCGATGAACGGGATGCGCCAGCCCCAGCTGTAGAGGAACTCGTCACTGAAGCTGGTCAGGATTGCCACCGTCAGCGAGGACACGAGCAACCCGATGTTCACGCCCAGCGCCGGCCACGAGCCCAGCCGGCCCCGAGACTCCTTGTCGGCGTGCTCGTAGGACACCGCGATCGCGCTGCCGAACTCCGCGCCGGCACCGAGACCCTGGGCGATGCGCAAGGCCACCAACAGGATCGGGGCGGCGATACCGATCGACGCGTACGAGGGGATCAGGCCGATGAGGCCGGAGGAGATCCCCATGAGCAGAAAGGTGATCGACAGCACTGCCTTGCGGCCGATCTTGTCGCCGAGGACGCCGAAGATCATGCCGCCGAAGGGACGTGCCAGGAATCCGACCGCGAAGGTGGCGACGGCGGCGAGAGTGCCGGTCGTCGAGTTCTCCGAGGGGAAGAAGACCGGGCCGAATACCAGAGCCGCCATCGAGGCGTAGAGGTAGAAGTCGAACCATTCGAGTGCCGATCCGACCACCACGGCGGGACCGACGGACTTGTGCGTCTTCGGTGGTGGGGTCGCGGTACTGGGTGGGGTCATCTGCTCGGTCATGTGGCGGGGTCCTTTTCTGTGGTCCATGGTTGCGGTTGAACGCGCGGTACTCGAAATCGGGCCGAAGATTGCGCTGGGAAGCGGCAACATGTGGCCGGCACATCCACGGTGTTCATATTTATGAACATTAAGTTCTCATGTATGAACCTGAAGCGAATGCTAAGGAGTGGGCCACGTCACGTCAAGTCCACGAGTGAGGTCCGGGCTACGCGGCGTATCGGCACCCTCGGCCGGTTTGACAATGTGGCAGGCCTCACGCAACACTCGGCTTGTCCATATATAAGGCGACAATGTTCATATTTAGGAACAAAATGAAGGTATGCATCCACCAGCGCGGTCTGTACTTCGAGGAACTCGATCCCGAGGTGATCTACCGCCACAGCCCCGGCCGCACCGTCGAAGCGTCGGACAACACGCTGTTCTCGACACTGACGATGAACCCGCAGAGCCTGCATCTGGACGCGGCGGCCTCGGCACGGACCGAGTTCGGGGAGCGGCTGGTCAACAGCATGTTCACCCTCTCGACGTTGATCGGGCTCAGCGTGGCGCAACTGACCCAGGAGACGACCGTGGCCAATCTCGGCTTCGGCCACATCGTCTTCCCGACGCCGGTCCTGGCCGGGGACACCCTGTACGCCGAGACGACCGTGCTGAGCAAGCGGGAGTCGAAGTCGCGGCCCGGCGCCGGGATCGTCGAATTCCTGCACATTGCCCGTAACCAACGCGACGAGGTCGTCGCCGAAGCCCGCCGCACTGCGATGATGCGCCGTCTTCCCCCGGAGCAGCGATGAGCATCCTCGCGCAGGGACCGGCCCTGCTGTTCTGCCCGGGGGATCGCGCGGACCGGTTCGACAAGGCCTTGGGCCGCGCCGACGTGGTCGTCTTCGACCTCGAAGATGCCCTCGGCCCGGATCGCAAGGCCGCGGCGCGTGACCAGGTCGCTGCGGCGGCAGCGGCGGTACCCGACCGCGCCGTCGTGCGGATCAACGCCGCCGGTACCCCGTGGTTCGACGACGATGTCGCCGCCATGCGCGCCGCCGGGGTACGCACCGTGATGCTGCCCAAGGCATCCCGGGTCGAACAGCTTCGTACGCTGCACGGATTCGACGTGATCGCCTTGTGTGAGACGGTGGCCGGGGTCATGGCGGCTCCCCGGCTGGCGGCGGAAGCGAACTGCGCGGCCCTGATGTGGGGCGGGGAAGACCTGGTCGCGGACATCGGGGGACGCTCCAGCCGCGGGCCCGACGGCCGGTACCGCGCGATGATCGAACATGTTCGCACCACCGTCCTGTTCGCTGCCGCCGCCGAAGGCAAGGCCGCCATCGATGCCGTCCACATCGACATCTCCGACCTCGCGGGGTTACGCCGCGAATCGGTCGAGGCCGCCGACATGGGGTTCCGGGCCAAGGCCTGCATCCATCCCGGGCACGTCTCGGTGATTCGGAAGACATTCCATCCCACCGACGACCAGATCCGCTGGGCCCAGTCGGTCCTCTCCCACCCCGAAGCCTCCACCGGCGGCGTCTTCCGGCTCGGCGATCAGATGATCGACGGCCCCCTGACCGCCCACGCCCGCACCATCCTCGAAAGGACCACCTCATGCACTTCGAACTGACCCCCGAACAGCAGGAACTGCGCGCCGGCGCCCGCGAACTCGCCCGCAGCTTCTCCGACGAGTACTGGGCCGAACGCGACGAGAAGGGCGAGTTCCCCTGGGAGTTCTACGAGACGTTCGCCAAGAGCGGCTGGCTCGGCATCGCCATTCCCGAACAGTACGGCGGCGGTGGTCTGGGTATCTTCGAAGCATCGCTGCTGCTCGAAGAGATCGCCGCCTCCGGTGCCGGCATGAACGGCTGTAGCACCATGCACCTGACCATCTTCGGGCTCAACACCATCGTCAAGCACGGCAGCGAGGAACTCCGCCAGCAGATTCTCCCCGCCGCCGCGGACGGGTCGCTGCACGTGTGCTTCGGTGTCACCGAACCGAACGCCGGCACCGACACCACCCGCATCTCCACCTTCGCCAAGCGCGTCGACGGCGGTTATATCCTCAACGGCCGCAAGGTGTGGATCACCAAGGCCGGTGACTCCCAGAAGATGGTGCTCATCGCCCGCACCACCAAGCGCGAGCAGGTGCAGCGCGCCACCGACGGCATGTCGCTGTTCCTGATCGACATCGACCCGCAGCACGTGCACCTCAACGCCATTCCGAAGATGGGGCGCAACGCCGTCTCCTCCTACGAGGTCTTCATCGACGACTACTTCGTCCCGGACAGCGCCCGCATCGGCGAGGAGGGCCAGGGTTTCAAGTACCTGCTCGACGGCCTCAACCCCGAACGCATCCTGCTCGCCCACGAGGCCCTCGGCATCGGCCGCGCCGCTCTCGAGAAGGCCGTGCAGTACGCCAAGGACCGGGTCGTGTTCGACCGTCCCATCGGGCAGAACCAGGGCATCGCCTTCCCCCTCGCCGAGGCGGTGACCCGCCTCGACGCCGCCGAATTGATGGCCCGCAACGCGGCCTGGCGCTACGACCAGGGCCTGCCGTGCGGGCGGGAGGCGAACATGGCCAAGTGGTTGTGCGCCGACGCCGGCTTCACGACTGCCGATCAAGCCATCCAGACACACGGCGGCATGGGGTATGCCCGTGAGTACCACGTCGAGCGCTACTTCCGGGAATCGCGCATCCTGCGTCTGGCCCCCGTCAGCCAGGAAATGGTCATGAACTACGTGTCCAACCACGTCCTCGGCCTGCCCAAGTCCTACTGACCATCAGTCCTACCGACCACGATCGGACGGTTACCACTGTGCTCACCACCGAACCCCCGGCCACCGGAAGCCTCGCCGGTCTGCGTGTGCTCGATCTGTCCCGAGTGCTCGCCGGACCCCTGTGCACCCAGATGCTCGCCGACCACGGCGCCGAGGTCATCAAGGTCGAACCCCCCAACGGAGACGAAACCCGCACCTGGGGACCGCCGTTCGTCAGCGACACCATGAGCGCCTACTTCGGCGGTGTCAACCGGAACAAGTCCAACATCTGTCTCGACCTGCGCACCGACGAAGGTCAACGAGTGCTCGCGGACCTGCTCGCCGACGCCGACGTCCTCGTGGAGAACTTCAAGGCCGGCACCTTGGCCAAGTGGGGCTATCCCGACCAGCTGCTGCGCGAGCAATACCCCCATCTGATCCAATGCCGCATCACCGGCTTCGGCACGGATGGACCCATGGGTGCCATGCCCGGATACGACGCGGTCGTGCAGGCCTACAGCGGACTGATGAGCATCAACGGCGAAGCCGACGGGCCGGCTCTGCGCGTCGGAGTGCCGATCGTCGACATGGTCACCGGTATCTACGCCTTCTCCGGAATCCTGCTCGCCCTTCAGGACCGTCACCGCACCGGCATAGGTCAGCTGGTGGACTGCACACTGATCGACACCGCGATCTCCCTGCTGCACCCGCACTCGCCGGCCCATCTGGCCGACGGTCGCATCCCCCAACGCACAGGGTCGGCGCACCCCACCATCGCCCCCTACGACACCTTCGACGCCGCGGACGGAAAAATCTTCATCGGTGCCGGCAACGACCGCCAGTTCCGCCACCTCGCGTCCCTACTGGAGATCCCCGGCATCGCCGACGACCCGCGGTTCGCCACCAACGCCGACCGCGTCACCAACGTCACCGAGCTGCGCCCCCTGCTCGCCCAGAAGATCGGCCTGCTCGAACGGCACCGGTTGGCCGACGAGCTTCTCGCCCGGGGGGTGCCCGCATCCGCGCTGCACGATGTCGCCGAAGCCCTGCGCGACCCGCACGTGCGGCACCGACAGATGGTCGTGGACAAGGATGGCTACCGCGCCACCGGGGTACCGATCAAACTCAGCCGTACCCCGGGCAGTGTGCGGGTTCCTCCCCGCGACCGCGGCGCCGACACCCGGCGCATTCTCGCCGGTCTCGGGTACAGCCCCGACCAGATCGACGCACTCATCGAATCCGACATCGCCCACACCACGGCGACCGATCCGGCACGGCCGATCGCAGCCGCCCGCCCCTGAACGCACCGCACGAAGGACACACCATGGCCGACCCCGTGTGGACCCCCACCGCGAGGCAGATCGCCGACGCCCGCATCACCGACTTCGCCGCCTGGCTCTGCCGGCACCAACGGGCCGACATCTCCGTCACCACCGACTACGCGGCGCTGTGGCGGTGGAGTGTCGAGCACGTCGAGCAATTCTGGATGGCGATCTGGGACTACTTCGACGTCGGTGACCGCGGCACCGGACCGGCGCTCGCAGGAGACCGCATGCCCGAGGTGCACTGGTTCCCCGAGATCGAACTGAACTATGTCGAGTACCTGTTCCGGCACTCCGATCCGGACCGGCCCGCCGTCGTCGAGGTCGACGAAGACACCGACACGCCCCTCACGCTGACCTTCGGCGAGCTGCGCACCCGGGTGGCGGCGTTGGCCCAGACACTGCGCAACCTCGGTGTCGACCGCGGCGACCGAGTCGTCGGATACCTGCCGAACACCGCCGAGACGGTCACCGCCTTCCTCGCCACCGCCAGCCTGGGGGCAGTGTGGGCCGCTTGCGGGCAGGACTACGCACCGGTCGGGGCGGCGCACCGCTTCGCCCAGCTCGAACCCCGCGTTCTCGTCGCCGCCACGGGCTACCACTACGGTGGCCGGCGCCACGACAAACGACAGGCCGTCGAGGAACTTCGCAGGCTCCTACCCTCGGTTCAACGCACTCTCCTGGTGGACCGCGATACCGGTCTTCCCGACGACCCCCACTACCTGTCCTGGAGCGAGGCCACCGCCGACGCCTCCGCACTCCTGTCGACCGAACCGGTGCCGTTCGACCATCCGCTGTGGGTGGTGTTCTCCTCCGGCACCACCGGCCAACCCAAAGGGCTTGTCCACGGGCACGGCGGCGTGCTCCTCGAGCACCTCAAAGCACTGGCGCTGCACTTCGACCTCGCCCACACCGACCGCCTGTTCTGGTACACGACACCGTCGTGGATGATGTGGAACTTCCAACTGTCCGCATTGCTACTCGGCGCCAGCATCGTCTGCTACGCCGGCAGCCCCACCCATCGACACGTCGATACCATCTGGCGCATCACAGCACAGACGAGCACCACCGTGCTCGGCACCAGTCCCGGCTACGTCCTCGCCTGCGAAAAGGGAGCCTGCACACCCCGCGACGCACACGACCTGACCATGCTGCGCACCGTCGGTGTCACCGGCGCCCCCTTCCCGGCAGCATCTGCCCACTGGATCGCCACGCACGTCGGCGCCGACATCCCCGCCGTGTCCATCACCGGCGGCACCGACGTGGTCACCGCCTTTCTCGGCGGGGCCCCCACTGTGGCGACCTGGCCGGGCCAGCTCTCGTGTCCCTGGCTCGGTGTCGCCGTCGACGCCTTCGACGACACCGGCGCCCCCGTTCGCGATGCGGTCGGCGAACTCGTCGTCACCGCACCCCTGCCGTCGATGCCCGTGGTCCTGTGGAACGACCCGGACCAGCGCAAATACCGAGAGGCCTACTTCGACACCTACCCCGGGGTATGGCGGCACGGGGACTGGGTGACCATCACCACCGCTCGAGGCATCACCGTGCACGGTCGCTCCGACGCCACCCTCAACCGCAACGGCATCCGCATCGGCAGCGCCGACATCTACGACATCGTCGAGAACCTGCCGGAAATCACCGAAGCCCTGGTCATCGGCGTCGAACGACCCGACGGAAGCTATTGGATGCCCATGTTCGTCGTTCCGGCCCCGGGACAGATGATCGACGACGAGATGAAGAACCGCATCTGCCACCGACTGCGGAGCGAAGCCTCGAACCGACACGTCCCCGACGACATCATCACTGCACCCGGCATCCCCCACACCCGCACCGGCAAGAAACTCGAGGTACCGATCAAACGAATTCTCCTCGGCCACAAACCTACGGACGTTGCCGACCCCGCCACCGTCGACCAATTCGAACTTCTCGACTGGTACGCCCATCACGCGACGTCATCGACGACCACGTGACGCAACCGATGTGTCACGCCACCCCTCTGCTCGCGTCCCTTCCGACCTCAAGAAATCCACGTTGCGGGCGGCGGTCGATTTCACCTCGAACCCCGAATCCTCGACCACCGTCACGGGGCGGTTCGACGCGGGCGTCTTGCACGTCCACTCTGATCGACGAGCGCAGATGTCCCTGTCTCGTTCCAGGGCTTCGGTGCATCCGAACCCCGCACAAGGAGTGGGCGAATCTGCCACTAAGGTCATTATCCACACGCATTGCTGCACAACGCTTTTGATGAATAACCGGTATTATCCACCTTGTTCGGAGTGTGCAGGCAATACCTCTCCCCACTACATGCTGCCCGGCAACAATTCCCAGTCGGGAGCCCGGACGCCGGATCGGCACGGCCGAAACCGCTGCGACATCGGAGGCGGCGCAGGGCCTCGGGATCGGGATCGACGCAGAAGGTGGGGTTCAACCCCAGACGAAAGCTGTAGTGACACGAGTACAAGGATGGCGGCATAGAAGGGTCCTGATGGCCCTACCGACTGCGAAGAGCCCAAAATGAGCGCTTGGGCGTGTCACGGGGTGTGTCGTCCCTGTCGTTCGTGCATGCCATAGTGAGCACATGCGGTCGACCTGCTCGCTCTACATCGATGCCGGATATCTGCTTGCCTCGGCTGCAACTCGCGTGACCGGCACGTCGCTGCGCAGCGGGATTCACGTGGACTACTCCACGTTGATCAGCTCGCTGGTGGACACTGCGCAGGACCGGTCGGGTCTGCCGGTGTTGCGGGTGTATTGGTACGACTCGGCCCGCAACGGCATCCCCGACGCGCAGCAAGAACGCATCGGTGAGCTCTCCAAGGTCAAGCTTCGTCTCGGCCGTTTCGGCGTCAACGGCGAGCAGAAGGGCGTGGACCTGCGCATCGGCCTGGACTTGGTGGCCCACGCCCGCAACGGAGCATCGGATGTGTTCTTCCTCGTCTCCGGCGACGATGACCTGACCGAAGCCGTCGAAGAGGCTCAGGTTCACGGAGTTCAAGTCGTGCTGCTCGCCGTCCCGACCGCGGTGGGCACCTCGCACGGGGTCAGTCGGCACCTGATCCGCGCTGCCGACGAGCTCGACATCATCGACGGCGGAGTCGTCGATGACACGGTGCTCAAGGTCGACCGGCAACCGGTGCCCGCACCGATTCCCACGCCACCGACGCCGAAGCCCGCCGCGATCCCGGCGGCCCAGCCGGCTGGCCGGACCCCTCTGGACGTGGCGGCGCGGGTACACGCCTCGTCGGCCCCGCGCCGGACCAGTGTGCTCGCCTACAGCAGCACCACCGGGTCCCCCGCTCAGATGCTGCCGGGCTACGACCACAACGACAAGGCCGAGGACAACCACGCGATCGACGAAGTGGTGACGCGGGTGCTGGCCTCGTTCCGGGAAAGCGCCACCGCTGACGAGAAACTCGAGCTCGACCGGGCCAGGCCCTCGATCCCGCGGGAGATCGACCGGGCCCTGCTGCTCGACGCGTCCGTCGCGATGCAGCACTACGACCTGGACGAGGACAGCAGGTATCGGTTGCGGGCGCGCTTCTGGGAGAAGTACGACGAGGGCTGAGATCCGCCCGTAGGCATCTACCCCCGGGGTCGACCACATCCGACCGGATGGTCGAGGTGCATATCCGATCCCCGCACATCCGAGAAAGAGGCTGCACCTGACCTGCACCAGGTAAGCCCGATTTTTAGGGTGATCTTGCCATCTGTGCAGGTAGCAGCGGTGCGTGTTCGGAAAATGGCACACTAACGGCTCCCGAGTTGGCTCATATCGTTAGTGCGTGAAATCAGGCCGATCGCGGCGAGAACCATCAGGTCCCAGACGCGAGCGACCGTTCACCGCCGACCGTGAGCCAACTCAGACGCATCCTAGAGTCCAGCGGCAGAAACGAGGATCCACTGTGGAGCGCGCATACGATCTGACAATCGACCGTTACGTCTCGGCGTTTGAGGCCGAGCCCCACCCCGGCTACCTCTGTCCTTGCTGTTGCGGCCGCGTACACCTCCGACCGGGCAAGGTGAAGGTTGCCCACTTCGCGCACAACCACGGCGAAGGCACGTCCCATTGCGAGGAGTATCACCCCGGCTCAGGTACGCACAGCCACTACGACGAGTCCGCAGTCAGCTCACCCCTCTACCTCCACGTGGACGACGACACCGGCGACTGGACCTTGTACCTCGAGCTTCCACCGCTCACCGCAAGCGAGAGCAGACGCTCCGTTCCATCTGCTTTCGGTTCCGGCAGAATCGAGCTGCATCAGCACGGGATTGATCCTCGCCGGGTGGGAGCCACTGTCCTGTGGCCCGGATCGAGCCGCAACACGATCACTGTCCCACCGAGCCGGCACGACAGTCAGGTGCGGGCCACAGGGAGATGGCCTACAGGGATTCAGCCGGCTCGTTGGCAGCGCACGCTGCGCGGGCTGCCTTCTCAAGGCGTCCTGTTCGTCCCCTACCGTGGCGGTTCGTACCGGCGATACGGGTGGTCGACCCCGATTCATTGGGGTGATCGGCTCGTCCTCGTAGGAACACGGCAGTCCGCGCCTCCCCCGCAACTCCACGCGAAGCCACTGAACCCGACGCCGTCGCAGGGCACCGACTGGTCGGCATGGCTCATCACGCTGCCGAGTAAGGAGAACGGCTCCTTCTCGACGTGGCTCGCACGATTCGGAGTTGCCATCGAAGACCGTCGAAGTCGCACGCGCATCGTCACTCCGGCCGTGGAATACGGGGCCGACGGGACTCCACACTTCTACGTCGACGAACCGTTGGTCGTGATCCCATCTCCGCAGGCCACAACGATAGTGGCGGAAGCACACGCGACGATCAGCGCAAGGCGGCTGCAACGGCGCACCAGGACAGCACAGGCTGCCTTGGCGATTACGACCGTCGAATCAGGCACCCTTCACCTCCGCACCGACGCCAAGCAGGACACCGTCCGCGCCGAGATGATCGCCGAGACCAGTGTTCCGATGGAGGACTTCAGCCCGGTCTGGTCGGTGATGTGCGGGGAAGCCCACCTTCAGCCGTTCACGACGCATCGGAACGGTTCCCGTAGCTCGACCGTCAAAGTTGTATCCGAGATCAAGCACCTCCGCTTCCGAGCGGCAGCGCACGGTTCATCCGGCACCGAGAATCGACTCGACAACGCCACCGCGACCGAGCTGACCGATTGGTTCGCCACGCATCCGGAGGACACAACACGCGTTCTGATCGAAGCAGGAAACCTCGGCTTCGTGCGCATCGACTTCGGTGAGCCACCCACGACGCGACCCAAAACCAGTGTCGCTACGCCCGACCGTTCCGGGTGGCAGCATGCGTACGCACTCGCGGCGGCCTCGGCCTCGGACCCAGCCGTTCCGCACTGGCAATTTCACAACCGGGAGGCTCGTCCGAATTGCCGCGAACATCGGTTTAGAGTGTTCGAATGACAGTGACAGCCGGAGTCCCCGTCATCGGTCGTGTCGAGCGAGTCAACCGTGAACGAAAGATCGCGAGCGTCAAACCGATCTACCACGACGTAGGTCACGGGTGGGAAGCAGCAGACTCATCGGACTACCCGACCAGAGGAAGATTGTTCTGGCGAGGCGCCGTAGACGTCGAGTTCGGTGAAGTCATCACCTGTCGGGTCGAGCACAATCCCAACGGCGAAGATCACTTCGCAGTGTCGGAGCCTTCGGTCCTGCCACTCGTCGAAGACATGCGGCCGCTGAGCTACGCCGACGCTACCGAGAAGTTGCGCGCACGCACGAATAGCCCGACGGCTCCGGACCAGCGTGAACACCAGGTGTATCTCTGGTGCGCAGACGACATGCTCGTCGGACCGTTCAAAGTCGGACCGGTACGCACGCCCTCCGCTGTGTTCGCTGAATCCGGTCGGCTCGGTCGCGTACCGGTCCGGCACGGCGAGCAAGCCGTACTCACCGCACCGGATGGAAGGCTCTACTGCGATCCGAGTGTGCCTCCCGTCGCCTTCGTCGACTGCCGAAGTGACGCAGACATATTGCGAACGGCTCTCCACGACGCAGTCGAGGTTCTGAACGAAGCCGGTCATCCGACGCCGGTCACCCTCAGCACGAAGAAGCAAATCGACCAAGCGGCTGCGCTTCTCCGAGTCGGAGAGAGCTCCGGCGATCGCACCAGTAAGCTTGCACGTCTCGAACGAGCACTGACGGTATGCGCCGAGAGCAGCATCGTGACCAGCCGCGCAACGGAACTGGCCGACGCACTCCTATCGCATCCTGCCGTCTCCGCGGAGCTCGATCGGATACGAAAGTCCACGCGTGCGGAGGCACTCACGGAGGGCCGACGAGATTTCGAAAGCGAGCTGTCGACACTTCGAAACGACGAGAACGCCCTACGCCGGGAGCTTGCCGACCTCGACCGAGCCGTCACCGCGAAACGGGACGAACTCACGAGTGTTGCCCGCGCCGTCGACCGTCAATTGGACGAACTCGAGTCGCGCGTCGTCGACAGGGTCGGGCAAGCTGTCGACAACGCGTCGGAGTTACTCGCGGACTCTGTGATGTTCCGGGCTCTCGGACACGCATCCGCGACTCCTGTAGACCCGCCGAAGACGCGCACCGGCCGTCTGTTCGGTCCGAGCAAGGACGCAGTTGCGATCGACAAGACGGCCGAGTTCGATCAATGCCTTCGCGCCGCAGCCTCCGCGTACGGTCTTCCGCACGCAGCACTTCGCCGCATCCACGCGGCCGTCCGAGCCGGGCTCGTCCCCATCGTTACCGGGAATGGAGCCGACGCCGCACTTACCGCTTACGCAAAAGTCGCCTGCGCCGGCCGCGTCGCCTCGCTTCCAGTGGCGCATGACTTCCTCAGCCCCGTAGATCTTCTCGGAGTCCGAGCGTCCGACCCCGCGAAACAGCGCCTACACGCGGACCTACTGCTGGCCGCCAACCGCGAAGCCGAAACCGACGGTCCGGCGATGCTGGTGCTTCAGTCGGTCAACCAAGCGCCGACCGAAGCATTCCTACTCCCCTGGCTCCAAGCCCACGACCGAGGTATCGCGGTACCTCCTGCCGCTCGAGACGTCGTAGGGTGTTCGCGCGTCGTGATCCATGGGAATGTTCTTCTGGCAGCCACCGCCGTCGCCGGAGCGACGACGGCACCCCTGAGCCCCGATATCTGGGGATTCTGCGTTGCGATCGACGTGCCTGCGGCCGCTTCCATCCCTGCGGGTCATGTCACCGCCACACGCCTGGGCAGCCAATCCCCAGCAAGCCCCGCGCCCCGGATACGCGAACTCGCGGAACGGCTCGACAAAGTGCTCGGTGAGTATTGGGTCGTCGACGACGGACTCACCACCGCGGCGCAGCGATTCGGAACCACATTGCAGGAGATTGCGCGCGGTGGTTCGGTCGAGAATGCGATCGCGATGTCGGTGTTGCTTCCGGCGATCGCTACATCTGTGCCCGGTCCGGAACTTGCCGATGCGGCGGATGCAGTCGCGAAGTGGTGCGGCACCGGCAATGTCAATACTGCGGCCTTCCGTCGGTTGGCGCATCGATTCCAGCGCACGTTCGCGTGATCCCGGGCGCCCCCATTATCGAGGAGCTGTCTTCCTCCTCCACTCTGAATCTCGTATGTTCGGCCTTGGCGTTGCCGCCGAGCACACCCAAGACCGAACTTTCCTACGAGTTGGTGCGTGCGGTGACATGGGCGTCGACCGGTGGTCGCACGCCGGTATCGACCCGCACACTGTTGGACCGAGTGATGGATGCGGACGCTGCACTGCACGACGGGTCGCTCGACCAGCACGTTCGTCGCCAGTTCTTCCGCGCACGACTGGACGACCTTGCCGCGGTGGGCGACCTTGCTGCACTCGGACGTGGACAGTGGGTTTCCGCCACCGGCTCGGTCGTATCCATCGACAGTTCGGGCGACCGACCACCGCACCTCTTGGTCAGTGGCATCCCCAACCGGATTTTTCCGAGCACAGTGCGGCACACATTGCGGCTTTCAGGGCACACCAGGATCGTCGAGCGTGTCGACGACATCCGGCCGGCAGGGCTACCAGTGATCGGACTCGACGACTGGGCACGTATTCCGGACCTTCCGCTCGAAGAGTGGACGACTGAAGTACTCGACGCACCACTCGCCAAGCCCGAGGAAACAGCGGGTACGGTGCGCGTCTATCTGCCTGGTTCAGCCCGCCCCGAGTCGCGACAGAGCGACCGTTGGTTCGCTCCGCGCCGCGACCTCGAGGGCCGGTACCTCGCGCGACACAACGTTCTCGGTGAATGGTCGGGCTTCTCTGTCGTCGAGTTAGCCGCGGGTACCGTCGTCGGTCACCGAGAGCTCAATTCTCTCCATGTGCGCCGCCTCATGTACGGACTGGATCACCGGGCGGGAAATCACACCGTCGCCATTGTCGGCAACACCAGCGATTACACGCGGATACGCCTCGGGAATCCGCTGCCGCCTCCGGAAACACGCGTACTCCTTGCCCTCTGCGGCTTCCCGACTCAGGACTCTTGGACGGTCCGGCACCACGCAGATACCGTCCTTGCGCACTTACGTGCCCTGCACATCCCACTCCGAACGACCAGGTGAATTCTGTTGATCGGTCTCACCCTCGCCGACCGGTCACGAACCGAACCGGCGCAACGATCAGCCTGGCGATCGATCCGATGATGTCCACCACCGTCCGCGCGATCACGGCCGGGGCGCTGTTCGCTGCCGCCGACCGTGCTGGATTGATCGACTGGGACGGTCTCGGCCCTGAACGAGCCTGAACGTGTGTTTCCGCGCGATGTGCAGCACCAGCGCCACGACATCCCGCTCGACCTCCCGTTGCATTCAACCATACCGTACCGCAACATGATTGATGGATAATCGTGCTCATGCTTATCCGGTTAGATCAGGTATCCTGTGCAAATGCCGCGTCCTGACTTCCCACGCACGATCGTGGAGTTCCAGCGGCGCTTCCCTGATGATGACGCCTGTATGGAGTACCTGTTCGCGTCGCGTTGGCCCGACGGGTTCGCCTGTCCGCGCTGTGGCCACGGGCAGGCTTGGCCGGTGGCCAAGCGTCGGCTGGTGTGGGAGTGCGCGGCCTGTCGCCGGCAGACGTCGGTCACCGCGGGCACGGTGCTGCACAAGACGCACACCCCGCTGCATCTGTGGTTCTGGGCGGCCTACCTGATGAGCACGCCGACACCCGGGGTCTCGGCGGTGCAGCTGCAGCGCCAGCTGGGCCTGGGGCGCTACGAGACGGCGTGGACGATGCTGCACAAGCTGCGTCGGGCGATGGTCAACCCGGAACGGCAGCATCTGCTCGACGAGGTCGAGGTCGATGAGTGCTTCGTCGGCGGGCACGAAGCCGGCTTGCGCGGCGGGCGGGCTCGTGGCACGAAAGCCCTTGTGGCAGTGGGGATAGAGGTCCGCGGCGCGGGCAGTGGACGGGCCCGCATGGCGGTCATCGACGACGCGTCCGCCGCCGCACTCACCGGCTTTGTCCGCGACAACGTCGCCGCCGGCGCCACCGTGCACACCGACGCCTGGCGCGGCTACCGGACACTGACCGGGCTCGGCTACGATCACCGGCCACGCAGCCAGCGGGCAGCCCGCGCAGACGGCGAAGACATCGACGAGATACTGCCCCGCGTGCACCGGGTGATCTCCAACCTCAAGAGCTGGCTGCAAGGCACCCACCGCGGAGTGTCCGGCGAGCACCTGCAGGTCTACCTCGACGAGTACACCTTCCGATTCAACCGCCGCCACACCCCGATGGCCGCCTTCCAGACCCTGCTCGGCCTGCAGTCCCAGCAGCAGCCCACGACCTACCGGCAGATCATCGCGACCGGACCGGGCGCAGCCAAACTCACCTGATCTAACCGGATAAGCATGATCGTGCTTATCCATTATGGACGATTTCGAGTTGCAGAACATGCGAACCCATGACGTCCACCATCTTTGGACGCTACGACCCGTCCACATTAGCCACTCATGCGCATACTGAACTGCGGCTTCGTTGCCCGGCTGTTGCGGCCCGTATCCTCATTGGACGTGACGCCGCACTCCCTGCACTGGCCCGCGCCCGCCGGAGGTACGGCCCGCACGCCGAGGTCGAGGACATCGAGGTGGGCGACTGAGCAGCACACCCCGAACCCCGCCGGCACGTGCATCCGAGGTCATCGCCGGCGGGGCCCTCCGACGCCGCGGGCGAACGGCCGAAGGCATCCTCGCCCGGACCGCGGCCCCGGTGCCGAGGCGGCGGTCGAGCCGATCCGCAGCCGCCCCGCCGGCGCCGCCTACGCGTGCTCTCGTCGTCGCTGCCGGGAGCTAGGACAGGGGTTCGTGCTCGCGTTCGAGGCCGAGCCAGGATCCGGGTGCGAAGGCCTCGAAATGCACCGACGCGGGTGGGATGCCGGCGGCGACGAGCTGGTGGCGGATGGCGCGCATGAAGTCGACCGGTCCGCACACATAGGTCTGCGCGTTCGGCGGCAGGGTGATGCCGGAGAGGGGGTTGCGGCCGTCGTCGTGGACACCGTCGAAATCGGTGTACCGAAGGTGCAGTTGTGCGCCCGGCAACCTCTGCACCAGGTGGCTGAACTCGATGCGGCGCACGTGTTCGTAGGGCGAATGCTCCACCTGCAGGACGGTCACCTGCCGGTCGGGGTCGTGTGTGACGAGGTACTGCAGCGCAGCGATCGTATTGGTGATTCCGATCCCCGCAGCGATGAGCAGCAGCGGTGCGTGGCCGCCTCCGATCACGAGGCTGCCGAAGGGATGGGAGACGACGAGACGCTCGCCGGTGCCGACTCGGTCGGCGAGGATGGGCGAGACGTACCCGTTCGGCACCCGTTTGACCGACAGCGCCCACTCGCCCGGCCTGCGGCCGCGGGTGAGGGTGTACTGCCGGATCTGTGCGGTGCCGTCGCCGAGCGGCACCCGGACGGAGATGTACTGGCCGGGCAGATAGGCCGGCAGTCTCTCGCCGTCGAGGGGCTGCAGGAACAGCGTCGTGGCATGCGCGCCGTCGTACTCGCGGGCGGCGACGACGACCGTGCGCCACACCTGACCGGCGGGCACCCCGGCCCTGTCGTAGAGACCCGCTTCCTGCTCGACGAGCGAGTTGGCCATGAGGGTGTAGACCTCGTCCCACGCGGCGGCGACGGCGGGGGTCACCGCGTCGCCGAGGACCTCGGCGATGGCCGCGAACAGATGGGTGCGCACGATCTCGTAGTGGGCGGCCTGCACCCCGAGCGAGGCGTGTTTGGCGGCGATGCGGGCCATGATCGCATCGATGTCGGTGGGCTGTTCCGTGACGAGGAGCGTGGCAAAGGCGGCGACCGCACTTGCGAGTGCCTGTTGCTGGGTGCGGCTGTGCTGATTGGCGCGATTGAACAGATCGGTGCGCAGCGCCGGGACCGCGGCGAACAACGTGCGGTAGAAGAGCTCGGAGATCTCGTCGAGGTGCGCGCCGATCACCGGCAAGGTCGCTGCGACGATCGGGCGCGACGTCGGGGACAGGATGGTGGCGGCTCCTTACTGATCCGGTCGGACACACCGACCCACGAAGGACGTACCGAGAACGAGCGCGGGGGACTGCCCGGGCACGCGGTCGGCCCCGATCCGGCCGTCGCGGCACATGCTACGACGTCAGGGCCGGCGACCTGCGGTCGGGGTGACCCCACCGGCGCTGCCAACGCCGCCGACAGGCCGGTGCGTGGTGGGGCTTGCCCCGAGCGAGGGCCCTGGGGAGCCTGGCTCTTCGCCGGCGACCTCTGAAGGCGCTCGAGTTCGGCGTCACCGACACCGTCGAGGCGGGTCCGGATGCCGTCTCCGAGGTCCTGGCGCTCACCGACGGACTCGGCGTCGACGTGGCGATCGAGGCGGTCGGATATCCGCAGACCCTGCTGACGGCCGCCGCGCTGGTACGGCCCGGCGGTACCGTCGCCAACGTGGGCGTGCACGGTGCCCCCGTCGAACTGCCCATGCAGGACCTGTGGATCCGGAATCTCACGTTGACCATGGGTCTGGTCGACACCGTGTCCATCCCCACGCTACTCACCATGGTCGAATCCGGTCGTATACCGGCCCATCTCATGGGCACGCACCACTTCACGTTCGGTGAGTTCGGCGCGGCCTACGAGGTCTTCGCCGACGCCGCCGACAATCAGGCGCTCAAGGTCGTCATCCGGCCCGCCGATTGAACTCGTTCGGACGGATGCGTCCGTTCGGGTGGGAACGTTTCGCGGACCCACCTCGGCCCATGGGGAGTTCGATCGCCGGTAGGGTGGTGCGTCGGTGCCGGGGACGGCGATCGTCGACCCCACGATGTGAGCGCGCAGATCGCGTTTGCTGACCGGATCGCTGCGGCGGAGCGCCACGAGTGGGTGCCGTTGACACACTCGGCTCCGCCGTGGCCGACATCGGACTGCCGCACGAATGTTCGACTGTGGCGAACGTGCGCGATACGGCGAAGCACGCCGGCCCTCGACTGCCGCCTCTGTGATCCGGGTCGAGGCGGTCGACGGCGTCGTTCCACCGGCGCAACGGTTCGGCCAGGTAGGCATGCGAGGGGAAGTTCCGGCGCCCTCGGGCGGGTCGCGGACGGTGCGCTCGGGGTCGGGGTCGGTAGTGGGGGCGGGTGTGTTGTGGGAGCGGCCGGGGGCTCTCAGGTTGCGGCGTCAGCATCGTCTGCCGTGACCAAGACAAATGCGACATCGGGTTCTCATTCACCTCCGATCACTGATTCGACCTCCGAGTGGGCGGTATTCGCTGTCGGATAAGGACACTTCCCACTTCCGGTCAGCGCCCGGGGGCCAGCCGTGCGGCAAGGAACATCAGGATCTCGTCGCGGGCGGTGAGCGTTGGCTCGCCCGCAGCGTCGATCAGGTGAGCTGTCACCACGCTGTGCGGACTGGCCACCACGTCCGCGAAGAACGGTGGGGGTGTGGGGTTGGCCGCGCTGTCCGGGAGCACTGTGCCCACGAACCGGTTTCCGAGTGCGGACTCGTAGGCGGCGAAACGCTCGGCACGACACCACTTGTCGCCGGCGAACCGGTACGAGAGCACGGTCAGGTCGTCGCGGTCGAGTCGTTCTCGCACCGCCTGGAGGTCCTCCGGTGCGATCTCGAGCCCGGCGGGGTCGTCGAGCGGAAGGGATGGCTGGCAGAGCACTGGGGCGAGGACCGACGCCTCGAGTGTCATGGTCAGAGCGAAGTTGCCGGTGAAACACATTCCGACGGCTCCGACACCGGGGCCGCCGCACTCTTCGTGCGCGGCGGCGGCGAGGGCCCGGAGCCATCGGGTGACGGGACTGGTCCGGTTCGCGCCGAACGCCCGGAACTCGGCGCTGATGCACGCTCGCTGCATCACCGCGGTGCCGTCCTCGACGGTGGGTATCGCACCGTCTCGCCCGAACAGGGACGGCAGGTACACGGTGAATCCGGCGTCACGCACCCACCGCGCGAAACGGGCGACGTGAGGACTTATGCCGGGCATCTCCGGCATCACGACGACGGCCGGACCCGAGCCGGATACGAGCACGACCTTCGTGGCCGAGTCGAAGGTGAGGTGCCGACGCTCGAAGTCGTCGAGCGGATCGTCCTCGGTCATCTCGCGCGTTGTCACTGTATGTGCTCCTGTTCGTCGTGTGGTTCGGGTGAACAGGCTCGATCCTCGTGGGCGGAGGCACTGTGGGGGAGGGGCGTGATCGCCAGCTTCCGTGTGGATCCGGCCACCGCGCCGGCTGACTTCTGGCGTGTGCGGAACTGGCGGCGGTAGTCGCCGAGCCCCATTTCGACCCGATCCAGGAAGAGTCGACGCAACGTGCTCGGGTCCTGATACCCGACGCGTCGAGGGATCTTGCCGATCGGCACGTCGGTGTCGGTCAGGAGTCGTTTGACGGCGCCGATCCGGGCCTGCTGAAGGAAGTCCAGCGGTGAACAGCCGGCCTCGTCGGCATAGCGCCGCAACACCGTCCTCGTGCTGACGTGGAAGGCCTCTGCCAGCCGGGAGAGGCTGTAGGGCTCGGCCAGGTGATCGACCAGCCAGTGCTGGACTGCGATCGCGAATGGTCCCGTCGTTGTCTCCACCATGGACTCGACCACGTACGGTGCCTGGCTGGTCCGGTTCTCCGACACCAGGGTGATGCGTGCGGTGGCCCGCGCGACGTCGGCGCCGAGGTGCTCTCGGACGATGGCGGTCGCGAGGTCGAGTGACGCGCTGAACGCGGCGGTGGTGGTGATCTGCTCGTCGGTGACGATCAGGGACTCCGCGCACACAGTCGACCGGGGATACCGCCGGGCCAGTTTCGAGGCGAACAGCCATGAAGTGGTGCACCGTCGTTCGTTCAGCAGGCCGGCCTCACCCAGTAGGAAGGCTCCGACACACACCGAGGCGATTCGGGTGCGACGGCGCCCCGCGGCGCGCAGGAAGGCGATCTCGCGGCTGCGGTCGCCGAGCCGGACGTCCAGATCGGTGGCGGGCGTGAGCTCGAATCCCGGCACGACGAGCAGATCGAACCGGTGATGCCATCGACGCGCCCCGATCGTGAACCCGCCCGCGGTGGTCACCGGCTCCGGCGAGACAGCGACCACCGATGTGTCGAACACGTCGACGGTGGCGGCACCGTTTTCGCGGGCGACATGATTGGCGATGCGGAGAAAATCGGAGACAGCAAACACTTCGGTGGCGAAACAGCCTTCGTAGGCCAGGATTCCGATCCGCACAGCACCCACTTCCGGCATGGCGGCCCGCGAGCCCGCCATCAGCAGCACCCGTCGGAGGCAGCGTCCGGACGACGGTTCGGGTCCACAGCGAGTACCAGCGGGACCGGATCGGCGAGAGCGGGACCGATCCGCGGCGCCGCCAACTCGTAGCGGCTGCGCCGTCCCTCCGAAAAGTCCACTGCCGGAACGCAACCACGCAGGCACGCAAGATGGTTCGGCCGGATCTGCCGCGACAGCCCGATCTGATCCACCGGCTCCGACGGCGACCCCGGACCCGAACGCAAGGTCAGCAGGATCTACGTCCGGGTCGTGTCGGACAGTGCGTACCGAACCGGACGAGGATGTCGCGGTGAATCAGTGCCTCCATACACCCGAACAGTACAGAGTTCTCTGTATTCGGCCCGGAGCAGATCCCAGGTGGCGATCACGGTGCCGATAGCCGTTGCGGACGTTCGACCCTCCGTGCGGGAGTTTCGGATCCCGACCGGAGTATCGGGGGTGGGGCCTTTGCCCGGAGTCCGGCAGGGTGCCGTGGTGCGTGTCTTCGGGAGCTGCGTCAGAACATGTCGATGGTGTGGGCTGAGGGTTCAGAGTCCGGGTATCCGGGGCAATTCCGGTAGGGGGAGCGGCGGGGGTGGAGGAAGTATCGGCAGTTGGTACTGCGGGAGACCGGGAATGAGTGGGGCTGGTTCCGGTAGGGGTGGCGGAGCCGATGTGTCGGCCGGCGCACTGTTCTGCGTCCGGGGGAGGGTAGGGATCTGGGTCGGACGCTGCGTCTGCGGCTGGTTCGTGGTGCGCGCCTCGGTCTGTGCGGGGATCCTCGGCTTGTCGACCACCGGCGGGGCGGCTTCCGGGGGCGGGGCCACGTCCGCGGTCGTAGTGGGCGGTGGCGGGGCGGTGGGCTGTGCGTCCCGCTCGGAACCCTGCAGCAGGTCGGTGCCGAGGCCGAGGCCGATCGCCGCGACGACGGTGACGGCACCCCCGGCGAGGAGGAGGCGTCGACGTGTCCGCGGTGGTGCGGTCGTCTCGACGGTGTGCCGGATGTCGACGGTGTCGACGTTGTCGCTCGTCTCGTGGGGCACGGGTGCCTGCGTCGGGGACATCACCGCGCCGGCGACCTCGCCGGTGGCCGGGCGGGCCAGCAGTGCCGCACCCTCGGCCGCGACGAGTTCGGGCTGTGCGGGCACGATCACCGGGAGGTCGAGCCAGGACTCCATCACGGAGGTGACCAGCGGAATATGCGCACCGCCGCCGATGAGCACCGCGGCGTCGGGGGTGCGCCCCGAGCGGCGGATGACGTCACGGGTGAGGCGGGCCGACGTCTTCACGGGGCCGTCGATGAGCGAATCGAAGCTGTCCTGGGAGAGCAGCAGCAGACCGCCCTCACCGGGCATGCACACCGCGCCGTTGGTGGACAGCTGCTCCTTCGCGTCGCGGCACCTGGCGGTGAGAGCGAGCTGTGCTGCCGTGTCGGCAGGCTGGGTGAAGCGGTGCAGTGCGAGGTGGTGGTCGTAGATCAGCCGGTCGACGAGGTCGCCGCTGATCCGGTCCGAGCGTGCGGTGCTCAGTACGATCCCGGTGGTTCGGTCGACGACGGTGACGGTGAGGCCGGAACTGCCGAGGTCGTAGAACACGAGCGTCTCGTGGTCGCCGAGATCCCCGGACGTCTCCAGCATCTCGAGCGCGGCCGTCACTTCGGGGACCAAGTGGAAGTGGCCGATCTCCAGTCGGGTCATCGCGGCCTGCACGGCACCGGCCTGCGCCTGGTTCTGGTACGCGACGCCGATGGCCTGGACCTCGTCGATCTCGTCGGTTTCGGTGAGCACCGTTTCGAGGGATTCGGCGGCCGGGTCCCCCGGTCGTTCGAGGGGCGCGGTCACCGACCGTGATCGGAAGATCGGACCGTGGGGGCTCTCGGTGTCGCGGCACGCGAAGCGCACAGCGCTGGCACCGACCGACATACCGAGAACCGACGTCATGACGCCGACTATAACGGTTCGGTCACGGGTCGCGCGCACGGAGCAGGCCGGCTCGGTGCTGCGGACGATCGAGGTAGTCGGTGAGCTCGCCGATCGGCGCCGCGCTCTCGCCTCGGTGCCGCGCCCCTACGGCGTGGCGTTCCGCCTCTGGTCGAAGCTCAGGGTGTCGGGGGGAGATCCGAGCGAACGCCGACACGAGCACGGTCCGGAGGTCGACGGTGGGCTCGACGGTGAACTCGACGTGCCCTCGCGACCGGAAAGCCCGAGCCGGGTGTGCGCATCCTCCGAGACCGTCGACCGCGCCTGCGATGAGCGCCCGCGGCGGGGGTCGGCCTGGTGTGAGGGCACGTCCCGGGTCGGGACCGGCGGGGTGCCCGCGACGTCGGTGCGGGGTGCGGTCGCGATGGTGGTTCGGGCCCCACGGGCGGGCGCACCACCCGGTTCGGTGCCGGTCTTGTGCGAATTCGGGAATTATGTTGCGGTGCAGTAATTTTCGTGAGTGTGGTTGATCGGTAGGGTATTCGGGCGTCTTTGTGCGTAGGATATCGGTGGTGTTTTCGTATTGTGTTGGTGGTGAATGCGTTTCGAGCTTTCCGGTGTTGTTCCTTTCCGGTGCTGGGCTCGCTGCCGATACACCGCCACCGCGCCGCTCGGTCCTGGACCCCACCACTGCCCGGGACGCGTACGCGGCTCGGCCGGATCAGCCCGCGACGTCGTGCAGATGGTGCTCGACGTCGTGCAGCAGATACTGGCTCAACTGCACGATGGTGAACCTCCGGCCGTCACTGCGCAGGCCGTCGCGCCGCCAGTCCTCGACGCCCTCGATGATCTCCACGGTCTCGTCGGTACGTAGAGCGATCTGCCGGGCCACGTCGGCGGGATCTGCCGCCCAGAACCGCCGACGGATCGCCTCGGCCTCGCCGTCGTAATCGGCGAACGTCGGAGTGTTGTCGGTGATCATCGCCCGCACTCGTTGTCCGAGGACGACGATGAGGTCACGCGCGTGGGAGGCGTACTCGAGCGCCGACCACACCCTCGGAGCGGGCCGCTCGGCGACGTTCGGCCGCCGCAGCACGGCCTGCCAGCGTGGCACGCCGGATCGCAAGCGCTCACCGGTCGTGGTCGGATCGTGCAGCGTGTACCCGCACTCGGGGCACCCTCCGTCGAGCACGAAGGTCCAGTCACGAGTGTCGGGCTCGGCGGGTTCGGGCGCGATGTCCATAGCCCCATGGTGCCGCTGTACGGGCTCTTCCGGATCTGGAGTGCCTCGATCGCGCGGGTGAGGTTGCCGCAGTGCAGCAGTGACGGGATCCGGTGGTGGGTCGGGTTGCCGAATCGGAGGGCGTGACGACGCAGTGCTTCGAGTCGGCCGTTGATCGCCTCGGGGGTCCGTTCGAGGCGCGGTGGTGGTCGACGTAGGCGAGCACGTCGGCCTTGCGTCGGTGCAGGGTGCGTCCGAGTTGGGCGAGGTCGTCGAGTCCGTCGGGAACCCTGGAGCGGATCTGTCGAGGACCCGGGTCGGCCTTGTCTTTGCCGCGCCGCCGGTCGGTCCCGGGGGAGGTGTCGATGACGTCCTGGTCGATCTGCCCAGTGACCGCGACCGGCGGGTGTGGCTCGTCGGCGAACACTGCCTCGAGGCGTCGCGGCGTTGCCGGTCGCTGGGCAGGTCCTACCCGGGTGCGGGCGGTGCGGCGAACGGTCGTGGGGCGGATCACCGCCTCCCCGAAGCCGATCTGGCGGCAGATCTGGTCCCATCGTCCCGGATCGGTCAACCGGCCCGCGCAGGACACGATCGTGGTTGCGGCGTGAGGGGCGGAATCTGTCCTGTGCGCTCGGGACCAGCCGTTGGGCGGCGGGGCGGGGCGCGGTGGTCGCCGCCACTCTGCTACCGGGTGCGTATGAGGGCAATATTCGTGCACGAGGTGCGGTTGAGGCTGAGGCACTCTACTTGACATAATAATGGTTGTCAGGCCAGATATAAGGCTTCGTTGAGGCCAATTGTCAGGCTACTATGAAGGCATGGCAACGGTACCGCTCGGCGAAGCCAAGGACAAGCTCTCGGCGCTGGTCGACAGCGCCGAAGCCACTCACGACATCATCACGATCACCCGGCACGGCAAACCGGCCGCGGTCCTGATGTCGGTCGACGATCTGGAATCACTGCAGGAAACGATCTACTGGCTGTCTCGCCCCGGCACCGCCGAGTCGATCGCGGCCGCCGACCGCGAGTACGCCGCCGGCCGAACCGCCTCGCTCGAGGAGTTGCGCGCCGAGCACGGCCTGCCGCCCCGATGACGGACGAGACGCCCGCACCCTACGACATCGCGATCGCCTCACCCGCCCGCCGAGCCCTGTCCCGGCTGCCCGGGCGGGTCGTGCATGCGGTCGTCGAGTTCCTCGCCGGCCCGCTGGCAGAGAATCCGCACCGGTTGAGCAAACCGCTGCGTTACGAGCTCGAGGGCCTGCGCAGTGCCCGCCGCGGCGACTACCGCACCCTGCTCCGCATCGACGACGAGCACCACACCCTCCTGATCGTCGACATCGACCACCGCGCCCACCTCTACCGACTCTGAGACCGCGGAGCTGGTCCTGCGGCCCGGCTACGCACGGCTGCAGCGGTCCGTGCAGATCACCTCGGACGTAGCCGCAGCAGTTGCCCGTGTTCGTGCCAATCCATCAATTGCTCGACCGGAGCTCACCGGCGACACCTCTCCCCGAATCCTGCTCAGTGCTGACTCGCAGGGCCGAACCTTGGGGAACCGGATCGGTAGCGCCGTCCCCGTTCCGGCCTCATCACAACCCAAGCCTGGCAGGTCGAGCCTGCCACCGAGACCTCGCCTGCTGATTCACACGAGGGTCACGCACGGGTGATCGTGGTCTTCCGGTCCACACTCACCGCGCCTGCCGGTGCTGCCGGGCGTGGGCGAGAGCCGCGGCCGCCCGCAGCACCTGCGGTGCGCGCCGGGCGGTGCGGAGCACGGCCCGGTCGAGCACGGACAGGTCGAGGGACCGGTGCGCGATCGGGGGCGGGTCGGTGATCGCGTCGGTGAGCGCGTACAGCTGCCATCGGCCGGGCACCCCGGCGAGCCGGTGCCGGCCCCGGTCGGCGAACCTCAGGCCCGAGCCGGTGCCGAGGTCGCGGGCGGTGCGGGAGACCAGGATCTCGCCGGGACCGGCGGTCGCGCCGATGCGCGCCCCGATGTGCACGGACAATCCGGTCAGCTCGGGTCCGGCGTGCTCGACGGTGCCGGTGTGGACGCCGGCCCGGATCTCGATGCCGAGGCCCCGGGCGTCGTCGCGGATCCGCGCGGCACAGCGCACGGCCGCGGCCGGGCCGTCGAAGAGGCTCAGCGTCCCGTCGCCCGTGACCTTCACGAGCCGGCCGCCGGCCTGCTCCACCTCGGCCCGGACGCGTCGTTCGTGGGCGGCGCGCAGGTCGCGGTAGGCGCCGTCGCCGATACGGGCGAGCAGTTTCGTCGAGCCGACGATGTCGGTGAACAGCAGCGACGCGAGGCTGCGGTCGGCGTCGACGGGATGCTGCATCCCGGTGGCGAGTTCCTCGACGTGGTCGAGGATCGGCCGCCACGCCTCCCCGAGCGAGGCGCCGGGCGGGGCGTTCGGCAGCAGGTGGAACGAACCGCGGGGGATCTGCCGCGCGACGAACTCGGCGGCGGCGCGGGGCACGGGGCTGGCGTCCGGGAGCAGCACCCGGGCCGGGCACTGGATCGACGGCAGGGCGCTGGAGTAGTCGAGCCGGAAGATCCACTCGAGGTGCGCCTGCGTCGTGGTCGGTGTCGCGGAGCAGCGTTCGAGCATCGCCATCAGCCGCCGGTTGTAGGGGTTGTCGGCGTGGTGCTCCCACATCCGGACCGAGGCCCCGGAACCCCACTCCCGGCCCACGGTCCGCCAGTTGTCGACGAACTCCGCCCGCCGCACCGGCGTCCATCCGTGCGGCTCACCGTCGCCGCCGAGGAGACGCTCGGCGAACGGCTGGACGAGAACCAGGCCGGCGACGCGGTCCGGGGCGCGGGCGGCGACGAGGCACTGCGGTCCGCAGGTGCTGGCGACGCCGACGAGGGTGGCCCGGTGCATCCCCACCTCGTCCATCACGGCCAGCACGTCGTCGGCCTGCTCCTCGAGGGTGGGCACCCGGTCCAGCGGATCGGACAGCCCGATCCCGCGGCGCTGGAAGTACACCGAGCGGGCGAAGGTGCCGTTGCGTTCGATCAGGTAGTGCAGGTGGGGGTCGGTCCACATCAGGTCCAGGTGGGTCTGGATCTCGAGGAACCACACGACGTCCACCGGGCCTTCACCCACCACCTGGTACGCGAGGCCGTGGCCGTCGCGCGGCAGATACCGGGTGACCGGTGGGTCCATCTCCTCAGGCTAGCGGGGCTGCCGGGTGGCGAACAGCCCGCTCTGTGACAAGCACCACGCCGCGCGGTAGGTTGGTGTAACTGCAAGAACTACTCACCAGTAGGGGTACGACATGCCTGCTCCCAGCGCCGCCACCTTCGCACGGTTGGCCGAGCTCATCGCCATCCCGGACGCAGCGAGCCGTCCCACCCGCTCGGTCGTGGAGGCTTTCACCGGTCGTGAACTCGCGACGGTTCCCATCGGCACCGCCGACGACGCCAGGGCCGCCCTCGAGCGGGCCCGCGTCGCGCAGGCCGACTGGGCGCGCCGCTCCGTCGAGCAACGCGCCGAAATCTTCCACCGCTACCACGACCTGGTGCTGGCCCACCGCGAAGAGCTGATGGACATGGCCCAGGCCGAGACCGGCAAGGCCCGCGCGTCGGCGCAGGAGGAGGTCCTCGACATCGCCCTCACCGCGCGCTACTACGCGCGCACCGCGCCCCGGCTGCTGCGTCCCCGCCGCGCCACGGGCATGCTCCCCGGCCTGACGAAGACCACCGTGCACTACCACCCGAAGGGCGTCGTCGGGGTCATCGCCCCGTGGAACTACCCGATGACCCTCGCCGTCTCCGACGCGATCGCCGCCCTGCTCGCCGGTAACGCCGTCGTCCTCAAGCCCGACAGCCAGACCCCCTACTGCGCGCTGGCCGTCGTCGAACTGCTCTACCGGGCCGGCCTGCCGCGCGACCTGTTCGCCGTCGTGCCCGGGCCCGGCTCCGTCGTGGGCACCGCCCTCGTCGAGAACGCCGACTACCTCATGTTCACCGGCTCCTCGCAGACCGGCAGCCTCCTCGCCGAGCAGGCGGGCCGCCGCCTCATCGGCTTCTCCGCCGAACTCGGTGGCAAGAACCCGATGATCGTCACCGCCGGCGCGAACCTGCGCGAGGTCACCGACGCGGCCGTGCGGGCGTGCTTCTCCAACTCCGGGCAGCTGTGCATCTCCATCGAACGGATCTACGTGGAGAAGTCCGTCGCCCCCGAGTTCCTCCGCATGCTCGGCGAGCGGGTGCGGAGCATGACCCTCGGGCCGGGCTACGAGTACGGCGTCGAAATGGGCAGCATGGTCAACGAGACCCAGGTCAAGGCCGTCTCCGGGCACGTCGACGACGCCGTGGCCAAGGGCGCCACCGTCGTCGCCGGCGGCCGGGCCCGGCCAGATCTCGGCCCTCTGTTCTACGAGCCGACGGTGCTCACCGACGTCCCCGAGGACGCCGAGTGCTACCGGGAGGAGACGTTCGGCCCGCTCGTGTCGGTGTACCCGGTGGACAACGTCGAGGAGGCGATCCGCCGCGCCAACGACACCGAGTACGGACTCAACGCCAGCGTGTGGGCGGGCACCAAGGCGCAGGGCGAGGCCATCGCGGCGCGGGTGCGGGCCGGCACCGTCAACGTCGACGAGGGCTACGCGCCGGCATGGGGCAGCACCGACGCGCCGATGGGCGGCATGGGCATCTCGGGCATGGGCCGTCGCCATGGCGCCGAGGGCCTGATCAAGTACACCGAACCGCAGACGATCGCGACGACCCGGGTGATGAATCTCGGTGGACCCCGCGGGGTTCCGCCGAAGCTGTGGTCGAAGGTGATGCCGCCCTTCGTCAAGGCGATGCAGTGGCTGCCGGGCCGGTGACGGCCGGCATTTCGCCGAGCCGGACACGAACGGTGCGACGAACGGGATAATCCGGGTGTGGGCGATCGCCAGGTGCTGCACGGTGCGACGGAGAACCTCCGGGTCCAGCGGCGCCGTCTGCTCGTGTGGTACCTGGCGGTCAGCACCGGGCTCGTCGCGGTAGGAATCGTTGCGGCCCTGCTCGATCCGACAATCGCCCGATCCGGCAGCTTCGCCGGCACGGTCCTGGCGCTGGCGCTGGGCATCGCCGGGCTGGTGATCCTGCGGTGGGCGCCGCGGCGTCTGGGCCGCACCCCCATCGTCGCCGCCACCGCGTGCGCGGTCGTCGCGATGCCGGCGGTGATCGCGTTCCACGTCGACCCCTCCCGCATCCTCATCAGCGTCATGGGTTCGATGTTCCTGTCGATGTATCTCGCGGCGTTCTGGCCGCCGCGGCAGGCCGTCCTGTGGATCGGGGCGCTCACCGCGGCCACTCTCGGCGCCGCGGCCGTCGCCCCGACGCGCCTGCTGTGGGTCGGTTACGTGATCGTCGCCGCCGCCCTGCTCGGCTCCGGGGCGATCTTCGGGGCCGTCGGACGGCTGCTGGTGAACGCGGCGACCCGCGATCCGCTCACCGGCCTGCGCAACCGCGCGGGTCTCGACCTCGAACTGCGCTCGCGGCCGCGCGACCGCGGCACCCGGGTCTGCCTGGGCCTGCTCGACGTCGACGGATTCAAGGCGTTCAACGACGAGCACGGGCATCCCGCGGGTGACGCACTGCTCCGCGATGCCGCCGGGGCGTGGGCGCAGCAGGTGCCGCGCGGCGGGATCCTGGCTCGTCTCGGCGGCGACGAATTCCTCGTCGTGCTCCCGGACACGGACGAAGAGGAGGGGCGCGCGGTGCTCGAGGACATGGCCCGCGCGAATCCCGTGCCGGTCAGCTTCGGGGTCGCGGCGGGCGTCGTCAGCGACCCCATGGACCTCTACCACGACGCCGACATGGATCTGTATCGGGCCAAGGCCGCGACCTGGGCGCACCTGCCGGACCGGTTGGCGCCGCTGCCCCTGCCCGCCGTCCTCGATCTGCTGCCCGTCCCCATCATCGCCGTGCGCGACGGCGGCGCCATCGCCTACGCCAATCCCACCTTTGCCGCGCTGCTCGGCGTCGACCCCCGGGACGTGGAGGACCGGGCGCTGCACGAGATCTTCACCGGCGACACGTGGCCCGACGGTTCCGTCACCGTCCGCTCGCTGCACGACCGGACCGGACAGCTGTGCGAATTCGGCCGGCCGGACGGGACCGTCGTGCAGGCGACGGTCGGCGCCGCCCGGATCCGGTGGGAGAACACCCTCGCGACGCTGGTCGTGCTCGGCGACGTCACCGAGCAGCCCAGCTACGCGTCGGGCTGACCTGCGCCCGTGGACGCGCGACGGATCCGGGGGCCGGGGATTACTGTCTCAAGTGTGCCGGGCACGGTGACGCTCTTCCTCGCCGGAGACGTGATGACCGGCCGGGGTGTGGACCAGATCCTCCCGCACCCCGGAGGTCCCACGCTGCGGGAGTCCTACGTGAAGGACGCCCGGGACTACGTCGAACTCGCCGAGACCCGCAGCGGCGCGATTCCGCGGCCCGCGGGATTCGACTGGCCGTGGGGTATCGCGCTGTCCGTGCTCGACGAGTGCGCCCCGGACGTTCGGATCGTCAACCTCGAGACGTCCGTGACCACGTCGCGGGACTACGCGCCGGAGAAGGGCATCCACTACCGGATGAATCCGGCGAACGTCGAGGTGGTCACCGTCGCACGGGTCGACGTGTGCACCCTGGCCAACAATCACGTGCTCGACTTCGGCGTCCGCGGTCTGCGCGAGACCGTCGAGGTCCTCACGGCGGCGGGACTGCGGCTCGCCGGCGCGGGCGGCGACGATCGGGTGGCGTGGCGGCCGGCGACGGTCCCGGTCGGGGCGTGCCGGGTGCGGGTGTGGTCGGTCGGTGCGGTGTCGAGCGGGATCGCCCCGTGGTGGGCCGCGACGGCGACGCGGCCCGGGGTGGCGCTGTTGCCGGAGGTGTCGGAGGCGGGAGCCGACGGACTGCTCGCCCGGATCGACGCCGACCGTGCGGCCGGCGACGTGGTGGTGGTGTCGGTGCACTGGGGGTCCAACTGGGGCTACGCGGTGCCGGGCGAGCACGTGCGGTTCGCGCACCGTCTGATCGACGGCGGCGTCGATGTGGTGCACGGGCATTCGTCCCATCACCCGCGGCCGCTGGAGGTCTACCGCGGCAAGCCGGTGCTGTACGGGTGCGGCGACCTGATCAACGACTACGAGGGCATCGGCGGCTACGAGCGCTTCCGCGACGAGTTGCGCCTGCTGTATGTCGTCTCGTTCGACGCGGACTCGCGGGAGCTGCGGGAGTTGCGGATGATGCCGGTGCGGGCGCGGCGGATGCGGCTCGAACACGTCACGCAGTCGCAGGAGCGCTGGCTGCGCGCGGCGCTCGAGGAGTCGTCGGCGATCTTCGGCACTCGGTTGCGGGCCGCGGGGGACGGCGGCCCGTGGATCCGGCTCGAGCGGTGAGCCGGCGCGGTCAGCCGCCCGGACGCGCGACGGGCACGCCGTCGACGACGAGGTCCACCGCCTCGTTGTAGAACGCGACGTGGCCGGCGATCGGTGCGACGGCGGGGAGGGGATCCGGGTACGACCAGGCGACGTTCTCGGCCCGCGGCGTTCCGGTGAAGCTCCAGTACCGGGCCGTGCCCTTGTAGGGGCACGACGTGTGCAGCTCCGTCTCCTCGAGTACCGAGAAGTCGACGTCCGCGGGCGGGATGTAGTACCGCACGGGCAGGTGGGTCTCGAACAGCAGCACCGGGTTCCGGGTCTCGGCGACGACCGTGCCGGCGATGGACACCTGCACGTGCCGGCTGCTGGGCAGCGCATCGACCCGGTGGTGCGGGTCGCGGGGGTGAACGAAGATCTCCGTGTCCTCCTCGTACCAGTTTTCGATGCCCGCTCCGCGGTGGCCGAACCATTCGAAGCCGATGTACTCCTCGAGTCCCGCGACGTCGAGCACGAACGCCGCGGCGGGCGCCCGGTTCTCGTCGTCGGTCAGGTCGAACCACCGCGCGACGTCGTTCCTGCCGCCCGGTGCCGTCGCGGGCGCGAGGAGATCGGTGCGCACGTCGTCGCGGGGAAACAGGTAGAAGGGGACGGGGTGTCCGGGCGGCCACACCAGCAGCGCGCGGACGGTGTCGACCACGGTGTGACCGGCCCAGGTTCCGCGGACCCGCCGTTCGCTGGGTTCGTACAGGTAGCCGTCCGACAGGGGCGGACGGCGGCGGGTGGCGGACCTGCGGGCCATGATCCGACGGTACGCCGACCATCCGTGCACCGAGGACCGCCGGGCGCACGGATCACCCGGCAGGCACGGGTTGGTCGTCGCGCGTGACGGCGTAGACGCCCGGGTCGAACGCCGACACCCGGCGACGGAGCGCGGCCGACGACCACGGCCAGTTGAAGCTGTTGCGGCCGTTGACGTCGAAGAAGTAGCTGCGGCATCCGCCGGAGTTGTAGACCGTGCCGGGGAGTGCGGCCTGCACCTCGTCGTTGAAGGTGTCCTGGACGTCGCGTCGCACCTCGAGGGTGCGCCAGCCGCGGCGCACCGCCGTGTCGATCGCGGTCGCGACGTGCTCGAGCTGGGCTTCGAGGATGAGGAACGCCGACGTGTGACCGGTGCCGAGGCTGGGGCCGAGCAGCACGAACGCGTTGGGAAAGCCCGCGACGGACGACCCCAGGTACGCCTGCGGGCTGCCCTGCCAGTGCTCGTCGAGGCTGCGTCCCTGTCCGTCGAACATCCGGCCGGCGATCGGCATGTCGAGGATGTGGAAGCCGGTGCCGAAGACGACGGCGTCGACCTCGGCTTCGCTGCCGTCCTGGGCGATCATGGTGGAGCCGCGGATCTCGCGCACCGCGGCCGGGTGGACCTCGACGTTGGGGCGGGTGAGGGCGGGGTAGTAGGTGTTCGACATGAGCAGCCGCTTGCAGCCCAGGGTGTAGTCGGGGGTCAGGGCGCGACGCAGCCGCGGGTCGCGGACCTGAGCCCGCAGCTGGGCGCGGCCGATCCACTGCAGCTGCCGCATGATCCACGGGTGCCGGAAGCCGAGACCGAGGGCCTCCATGAGCGCGTACTCGGTCGCCTCGACCAGTCGTCGCGCGCCCGGGACGCGGGCGAGCAGCCGGCGCTCGAACCCCGACAGGCGACGGTCGGGCTTGGGCAGCACCCACTGCGCCGTCCGCTGGTACAGGTGCAGCCGCGCGACGTCCGGCGCGATCTCGGGGACGAACTGGACGGCCGAGGCTCCGGTGCCGACGACGGCCACGCGCTTGCCGCGCAGGTCGTAGTCGTGGTTCCAGCGCGCCGAGTGGAACACCTCGCCGGGGAACTGCGACAGACCGGGGATGTCGGGTACGAGCGGTTCGTTCCACGGTCCCGCGGCGGCGACGAGGAACCGCGCCCGCACGGTCCCGCCGGTGGTCTCGAGGGTCCAGCGCGCGTCGATCGGGTCCCAGTCCGCGCGCAGCATCTCGATCCCGAACCGGACGTGGGACGTCACGCCGCGGTCGTCGGCGGTGCGCTCGATGTAGTCGCGGATCTCGTTCTGCCCGGCGAAGATACGGCTCCAGTCCCGGTTCCGGGCGAAGGAGTACGAGTACAGCAGCGAGGGTACGTCGCAGGCGCATCCGGGGTACGTGTTGGCGCGCCACGTGCCGCCGAGGCTCCCGGCCTTCTCGAGTACGACGAAGTCGGTGATCCCGCGCCGTCGCAGCGCGATCGCCGCGCCGATGCCGGAGATCCCGGCGCCGATCACCACCACCCGGTATTCGTCCATCGCGTCGTCCCCTCGTCTCCCGTGCTCCCCATCCGGATACTGTCGGTATCCGGATAACCACAGTATCCGAACTTCGGCCGCTCCGGTACCGTCGAGTCGTGGCACGACAGACCCGCCAGGAGACCCAGGCACGCACCCGTGAGGATCTGCTCGCCACGGCGGCCGAGCACTTCCTCGAGCGCGGCTACGCCGCGGCGTCCCTCGACCAGATCGCCGAGGACGCCGGTTATTCCAAGGGCGCGGTGTACTCCAACTTCCGCAACAAGGACGAGTTGTGCTTCGCGGTGCTCGACCGGATCCGGGCCGAGCGCATGGGCGAGATCGCCGCGACGCTCGCGGCCGGTGCGTCGCTCGACGACGTGGTGACCGCGTTCGGGGCGTGGGCCGAGCGCACCATCGGCGACCGGCGCTGGACCCTGCTCGAGATCGAGTTCTCGGTGCGCTCCGGGCACAACGAGGAGATCCGCTCCCGCATCGCGGCGGGCGCCGAAGGGGTACGCACGCTCATCGCCGAGCTGATCCGCTCGCTCGCCGACCGGTACGACGTCACGCCCACGATGGATCCCGGGCAGGCGTCGACCATGCTGCTCGGGCTCGGCATCGGCCTGGGCCTGCAGCGCGCGATCAGCCCCGAGCTGTCGGCGGCCGCGTTGACGGACGCGGTGCGCGCGTTGATGCGGCCGCGGCGGTGAGGTAGGCGGAACCTACCGGGCTTGATAGGTCAGGCAGTTGGCCGCGTGCTCTCCGCTGCCGGTGCCGCCCACGCGGATCTCGCTCGCGGAGCACTCGAGATCCTGGTTGTGCACGCAGTCGGCGCGCTGGCAGGCGCCGACCATGCTGCTGGTGACGGTGTCCAGGCCGCCCTTGGTCGACAGCGGGATGAACGTCTCGCAGTCGGCGCTGCCGTTGTGTCCGGCGACGTTGATGGCGTAGGCGTGGCAGCCGTCGTGGTTGTAGGAGCAGGTGCCGACACTGCACTCGGTGACGTGCGGCATTTCCATCGTGGTCATGATCGATCCTTCCGGAGGAAGGTTGTCCACTACGGGATGCAGACCATGGTAGTGGTGCGGCGGGTGTGCGAACAGGGTAGTGGCCGAGCGGATTTCGTTGGTGCGCGGTGTATTTCGAGAACACCCGTGTTGCGTAAACCGGGTCGGCTCACACCCGGGCCGCGGCGGGCTCGCGCACCGGTTCGAGGCTCGGCCGCCGGGCGACGGGGATGGCGAGGGTGACGGCGGCGGCGACGAGGGCGACACCGCAGCCGATGAGCATCCCGGTGCGGAACCCGCCCTCGGTCGGCAGGCTGTAGCCGCCGACCTGCACGCTCATCTGCGACAGGACCACGCCGACCACCGCCGCCGACACCGAGGTGCCCACTGCGCGCATCAGGGAGTTGACGCTGTTCGCCGACGCCGTCGCGGACTGCGGCACCGCACCCATGATCAGCGCGGGCATGGCCCCGTAGGCGAAGCCGGCACCGGCGCTGCAGATGCAGACGACGAGCATCAAGCCCCACGTCGAGCCCATGAGCAGCAGGGACGAGCCGTAGCCGGCGGCGATGACCAGGCATCCGATCAACAGGGTGGCCTCCGGGCCGCGGGTCGCGGACAATTTTCCGCCCGCCCCGAGGGCCCCAGCGGGTCCTGAACCCGCGCCCCGTCCGGCGGCGCGGAGCGACACGGCGCGGCCTCCACCGTTGACATTGACGTCAACGTCAACGCATGCTGTGCGGGTGACGACGAGCGAAGCCCAGGAACGGGCCCGGTCCGCGCGGCGCGACAGCGACGGCCCGCGCCGGCGGGCCCTGCTCGAGACCGCCCGCGACTGCTTCGGCGAACTCGGCTACGAGCGCACCACCGTCGCGGTGATCACCGGCCGCGCCGACGTCTCCCGCGCCACCTTCTACGCGTACTTCTCCTCCAAGGAGGAGGTGTTCCGCGCGCTCGCCACCCTCGTGTGCCGGCAGTTCCTCGACGCCCAGCACATGGAGGGGCAGGCGGTGGACGACCTGCGCCGGGTGCTGCGCACCACCACCCGCGCCTTCATCGAGTCCGTCTACGTCAACGGCCGCATCCTCGAGCTGATCGAACACCGCGCCCGCCTCGACGACGAGGTCGGCGCCGAGTGGGAGAGCGTGCGCGAACGCCTCGTGGGCCGCTACGTGCGGTTCGTCGAACGCATCAACGCCACCGGCGAGGTGCTCCCGTGCGCGCCACCCGAACGCATCGCCCGCACCCTCGCCGACGCGCAACGCGCCGGCGCCCTGCGCCTGCTCGGCGCCCCGAGACAGGAACAGCAGTCCTACATCGACGACATGATCGCGATGTCCGAACGGCTCATCGGCTTCCGCTGACCGGCCCCGACCGACAGGACCCCCGACACCCATGCTGCTCGTAGCCAACCGCGGCGAGATCGCCCTGCGGGTCATCCGTTCCGCCACCGAACTCGGCCTCGACACCGTCGCCGTGTATGCCGAGGACGATGCGGACAGCCCGCACGTCGCCGCCGCCACCCGCGCCGTCGCGCTGACCGGTGCCGGGCCGGCCGCCTACCTCGACGGGCAGGCGCTGCTGCGCGCCGCCGCCGAGACCGGCTGCACCCTCGTCCACCCCGGATACGGATTCCTCAGCGAGAACACCGAATTCGCCGAAGCGTGCGCCGCGGCCGGGGTGACGTTCGTCGGACCCGAGCCGCAGGTGCTGCGGATCTTCGGCGACAAGGCTGCGGCCCGCCGCACCGCGGTCGCCGCACAGGTGCCCGTGCTGCCCGCCACCGACGGGGGCGTCACGGCCGGCGCGGCCCGCGACTTCCTCGCCGCCCATCCCGGCGGCATCGTCCTGAAGGCGCTCGCCGGCGGGGGCGGCCGCGGCATGCGGATCGTGCGCGACGCCGCGGCCCTCGACGACGCCTTCCGCGCGTGTACGGCCGAGGCGGAGTTGGGTTTCGGCAACGGCGCGCTGTTCGCCGAGGCCCTGTGCGCTCGGGCCCGGCACATCGAGGTGCAGGTCGTCGCGGCCCCCGACGGCGCGGGCGGGGTGCGGGCCCTCGCGCTCGGTGACCGGGACTGCAGCGTGCAGCGACGCCACCAGAAGCTCGTGGAAATCGCTCCGGCGCAACGATTCGACGCGACGGTGCGCCGCGCGCTGCACGAGGCCGCGGCGCGGCTGTGCGCATCGGTGGGCTATCGGGGTCTCGCCACCGTCGAGTTCCTCGTCGCCGGCGACGACGCGGTGTTCCTCGAGGTGAACCCCCGGATCCAGGTGGAGCACACGGTCACCGAGGAGGTCACCGGCGTCGACCTGGTTGCGACGCAGATTGCGATCGCCCGCGGTGCCCGGTTCGACGAACTCGGCCTGCCCGGCGGCGTCACCGCCGACGGCGCCGGCGTGCGCGGCGAGCCCGCCGCCGCGAGGGGCATCGCCGTCCAGGCTCGCGTCAACACCGAGACGATGCGTCCCGACGGCCGGGCCGTACCCGCCTCCGGCACGCTCACCGTGTTCACGCCGCCCACCGGGCCGGGCGTCCGCGTCGACACCTACGGCCGTCCCGGGCTGACGACCAGCCCCCGCTACGACTCGTTGCTGGCCAAGGTGATCACCCACACCCGCACCGACGATTTCGCGGCGGCGCTGCGCAAGACGGACTCGGCGCTCGGCGACCTGCTCGTCGAGGGCGTCGCCACCAATGCCGAGTTTCTGCAGAACATCTTGCGCGACAAGGATTTCGCGGCATCCGACGTGCACACCTCGTGGCTGGACGAACGGATCGCCGACCTCGCCGTCGCCGGCCCCGACAGCGCACCGGCCGTCGCGCCGGAACTGCATGCGGGGGAGGAGGCGGTGCGCGCCGACATGGTCGGCACCGTCGTCGAGACCGCCGCCGACGGCGACGCGCTCGCGCCGGGCGCACCCGTCGCGGTGCTCGAGGCGATGAAGATGCAGCACGTGGTGTCCGCCTCCGGACCGGCGACCGTGGTGCGCCTGCTGGTGCGGCCGGGGCAGACCGTGCAGCCGGGGGAGGTGCTCGCCGTGGTGCGCGCCGGGTCCGGCGACGCGGCCACCGGCGACGGGGGTGAGCGGGACCTCGACGCCGTGCGCGACGACCTCACCGAGATCCGGGACCGGCACGCCCGCACCCTCGACGCCGCCCGGCCCGACGCGGTCGCCAAGCGGCACCGGACGGGCCGTCGCACCGCGCGGGAGAACATCGCCGACCTCGTCGACGACGGCACCTTCGTCGAGTACGGGCCGCTCGTGCTCGCCGCGCAGCGCAGCCGGCGCAGCGAGGAGGACCTGATCGCCAACACCCCCGCCGACGGGCTCGTCGGCGGTCTCGCCCGCATCGACGGTGCCGAATCGGTGGTGCTCTCCTACGACTACACCGTCCTCGCCGGCACACAGGGCATGCGCAACCACAGCAAGACCGACCGGCTGCTCGCACTCGCCGCCCGCCGCGAGGTGCCGCTCGTGTTGTTCGCCGAGGGCGGCGGCGGACGCCCCGGGGACGTCGACGCCGGACCCGGACAGGGCCTGGAGCTGTCGACGTTCCGCGCGATGGCCGGCCTGCGCGGGCGCGTCCCCACCGTCGCGGTGGTCTCCGGGCGGTGCTTCGCCGGCAACGCCGCCCTCGCCGGCGTGTGCGACGTGCTGATCGCCACCCCCGACACCAACATCGGCATGGGCGGGCCCGCGATGATCGAGGGCGGCGGGCTCGGCGTGTACCGGCCCGAGGACATCGGCCCGATCGACGTGCAGCGCCGCAACGGCGTCGTGCACCTCGCCGCACGCGACGAGGCGCACGCCGTCGAACTGGCCCGGCAGTACCTCGGCTACTTCACGGCCGCCGCCGGCGAGTGGGCGGCCCCGGACCCGCGGCTGGCGCGGCACGTGGTTCCCGAGAACCGGTTGCGCGCCTACGACGTGCGCGCGGCGATCGATGCGATCGCCGACGTCGGTTCCGTGCTCGAACTGCGCGGCGACTACGGTGTCGGCATCGTCACCGCCCTCGTCCGCGTCGAGGGCGCGGCGTACGGGGTGCTCGCCAACAGCAGCCACCACCTCGGCGGCGCGATCGACGCCGAGGCCGCGGACAAGGCCGCCGACTTCCTCGAGCTGTGCCAGGCGCACCGCCTGCCCGTCGTGAGCCTCTGCGACACACCGGGATTCATGGTCGGACCCGAGTCGGAAAGGGAGGCCACGGTGCGCCGGTTCGGCCGGCTGTTCGTCGCCGGGGCGCGCCTGACCGTCCCGTTCGGCACGATCATCCTGCGCAAGGGTTACGGCCTCGGCGCCATGGCCATGGCCGGCGGGTCCTTCCACGCACCCGAGTTCACCGTGGCGTGGCCCACCGGCGAGATCGGCGGCATGGGGCTCGAGGGCGCGGTGCGGCTCGGCTTCCGCAAGGAACTCGAGGCCGCACCCGACCGGGCCGCGCGCGACGAGCTGTTCGCGCAGCTCGTCGCCGCCGCCTACCAGCACGGCAAGGCCCTGCAGGCCGCGACGATCTTCGAACTCGACGACGTCATCGATCCCGCCGACACCCGGGCCTGGGTGTCGCGGCTGCGCATGTCCTGAGCAACGGTGGGTACCCGTCCGTCACCGACGTGAGGGAGGCGGCAGTGAGCAGGCAACCGGGGGCCGAGGAGTTCGTGCCGGAGACCACCGACCTGGCCGAGCTCGCCGCCGCGGCGGGCGGCTGCCGCGGGTGCGAGCTGTACCGGAACGCCGAACGCACCGTGTTCGGCGCCGGCCCGGCCACGGCCCGGCTCGTGCTCGTCGGCGAGCAGCCCGGCGATCAGGAGGACCGGGCCGGGGAGCCGTTCGTCGGCCCGGCCGGGCGGCTGCTCGACCGGGCCCTCGAGGAGGCGGGGATCGACCGCGGCGAGGTGTACGTGACCAACGCGGTCAAGCACTTCAAGTTCGAGCGGGCCGCGGCCGGCGGGCGTCGCATCCACAAGAAACCGGCACGCGGCGAGATCGTCGCGTGCCGGCCCTGGCTGGTCGCCGAACTGCAGGCCGTGCAACCCGACGTGCTCGTGTGCCTCGGCGCCACCGCGGCCCAGTCGCTGCTCGGCCCGTCGTTCCGGGTGACCGCGCACCGCGGGGAGATCCTGCATCTCGACGGGGAGGTGCAGATTCCGTCCGCTCCGGCCGTCGTCGCCACGATCCACCCGTCGGCGATCCTGCGTGGACCGGCGGAGCAGCGGGAGGAGGCCCTCGCCGGGCTGGTCGCCGATCTGCGGGTGGCCGCCGGGGTGCTGTAGTTCCTACAGATGTTCAGTACCTACAGCTGTTCAGTACCCACAGCGGTTCAGTCGTCGGACGCCGTCCCGGCGAGTGCGTTCTGCACCCGGTGGGTGGCCGCGTCGTCCCAGCCGTCGGGGGTGAGGGTGTCCGCCCACAACTGCGCGGCCTCCGGGCCGTACGCGTGCCCGAACCCGGCCGGGACGCCCTGCAGATACCACACCCGCGGCAGCAACGACGGCGTCAGCGACCAGACGAAGAACACCAGCGCGAACCCCAGACCGACCGGATGGAACCGGCGCCCGTAGCCGCGCACCCGAGCGCGCGGCGCGGCCACCCGGTCGGGCTCGGCGTCAGCGGCGGTGGTCAGCGCAGGGCCTTGGCCTTGAGCCGGTCGAACTCGTCGCCGGTGATCGTCCCGGCCTCGAGCAGGGCCTGGGCCTCGGCGATCTCGGCGGCGGGGGATCGTCCGGCCACCTTGCGGATGTAGTCGTCGGCAGCGTGCTGGGCCGCGTCGTGGGCGGCCGCGTGCCGCTCGGACATGCCGCGGCCCCGCACCAGCAGGTAGACGAAGGCGGTCAGGTACGGGAGGACGATCAGGAAGATGATCCACACGACCTTGACCACGGCGGACGTGGAACGGTCACGGAACAGGTCCGTCAGCACCTGGAACAGGATCAGCAGGTACGCGACGAACGCGAAGACGACCAGGGTGTACCACAACAGGTCCCACAACGAATCCAGCATCACGCACACGCCTTTCACGGTTCGGAGGTGCCCGGGAAAAGGACGGAAAGGACACCCGGACGCAAACAGGTACACGGTCTTCGCCGAGCACCGGAACACGGCGGCGCAGAGTGCACCGTGGTGACGCGAAATGCACCACGATCGTTCCGGGGTGCGGGTCGAGGCCCAGCGCGGTCGAACTCAGCGCGGTCGCAGCTCACCCGGGCTCACGTCGCGCAACGCGCGAAGGGCACGACGCAGCTCGGCGCTCGACGCGAAACCGGTGATCGCGGCGATCTCGGCGACCGTGGTGCGGGCATAGGCGGGTTCCTGGAGGAGCACGGCGGCGCGGTGCGCGCGCAGTCGCCGGATCTGGGACGCGACCGTGCTGTCGTGGGCCGCGAAGGCGCGCTGCAGGCTCCGCAACGACATCTGCAGCCGCTCCGCGATCACGGTCGGGGTCAGCATCGGGTCGCTGTGATGGGCCCGGATGAGGGTGAGGGCGCGGGTGTACGCGCTGCCGCACAGTTCGCCGGAATCGGCTCCGTAGCCGAGCGATTCGTGGTGCAGCCCCACCACGAGCTCGATCAGGGCGTTCTCCACGCCGCGCGGGGCCGCAGTGGTGTTGTGACGACCGCGTTCGCGGAGCATGGCCATTCCCACCGCGTTGAGCGCGTGCGTCGACATGGTGGGCTTGGCCGGCCCGAACGTCACGGCCGTCTCCTCGAGATCGAGTCCGCGTTCTTCGAGCCGGTGCCGGGGAATGCGCACCAGGAGCAGGTCCGAGCCGTCCGCATCCGCGGCGTCGTATCGATTCCACCCGACCTGCAGGACGATCCGGCCGCTCTTGACGTGTACCCGGGTGGTGCCGTCGTCGACCACCCGCTCGCCGGTGAGCATCAGGAACAGGTTCGCGACCTCGCCGTCCTCGACGACGCCGGCCAGAGCACGATGCGGTGACATCTGCACCCGGCCGACGCTGATCGCCCCGACGTTGCAGATCTCCATCCGGAACCGGAACTGCGTCACGTCGGGGACGGACAGCTCGGTGCGGCTCCCGGCATCGGAGGCCATCGCCTCGAAGCCCTGCCGGCCCCGCAGTTCGATCTTCCGATACACCCTCGTCCCTTCCGCCCCGGCGCGTCCGTGGCTCGGTGCGTCAGCGTGGCATGCGGCACCGGCCGTGGCGTGGGAGACGGGCCGACGGATAGCTCACACCCCGCGGGGATCGGGGCCGAAGGTCTCTGGCGTCGCCTCCCCGGCCGGATCATGCTGGACCCATCGGGCGCCCGCACCGCCGAGTCGGCGTCCGGGGAGGTCGACGGTGTCCACCCCTGCTCCGCACACATCCCAGGCCCGGCGCGACGGGCCGCACCGTCCGAGCACGGCGTCGACGGTGCTGCTCGCCTGCGGGGTCGTGTCGTCGCTGTTGTACGTGGCTGCGCACGAGGTACTCGCGGCTGCGCTCTACGACGGCTACAGCCGGTTCGATCAGGCGATCAGCGAGTTGACGTCGGTGGGCGCGCCGACCCGGGCGCCCCTGACCGTCGTGGGATTCTTCTACGACGTGCTGATCGTCGCCTTCGGGATCGGCGTGTGGCGAACGGGCCACGGCGTCCGCCCCCTGCGCATTGCGGGAGTTCTCCTGGTGGCCTACGGATTCGTGGGACCCCTGTGGCTGCCGTTTCCGATGACCGGACGCGAGAACATCGAGGCCGGGGCCGCCATGCCGCTCGCCGACACCATGCACCTGGTTCTCAGCGCGGTGACGGTCTCGCTGTGGTGCGCGATGATCGGGTTCGCGGCCGCCGCCTTCGGAACCTGGTTCCGGGTGTACTCGGCGGTCACGGTCGCGACGATCCTGGCGTTCGGAGCGTGGACGGGCCGGTACGTTCCGGCGGTCGCCGCCGCCGAGCCGACCCCCGGTATGGGCGCGGTCGAACGCGTGATGTTCGGGGCGTTCGTGCTGTGGGTCGCGGTGCTGGCGGTCGTTCTGCTCGTCCGCCGCACCCGGCCGGCATCGCTTCGCGGTGCGTCAGGAGGACGACGTGCCGTCGCCCCGAGCGGGGGAGAGCCATCGTGAGACCAGCGCGCCGAGTGTGCCGTCCGCGGTGAGGGCGCGCTGCGCCTCCTCGAGGTCGGCGCGCAGTTCGGCATCCCCGAGGGGCACCGCGAGGGCGATCTCCTCGCGGGTGATGCCGTACTCGACGACGTCGACGTGCGGCCGGCCGCGGGTCAGCCACGTCAGCACGGGACCGAGTTTCATGAAGGCGTCGCAGCCGCCGGTCGACAGCTCGTCCAGGGCACGGTCGATCTCGTGGTACGCGTACATCCGGATCCCGCCGATACGTCCCTCGGCGAGAAGGCGTTTCACCACCGGTTCGCTGGTGTTCCCCTGCTGCACCCCGACGGTCAGGCCCGCCAGGTCTGCCACCCCCTGCACCGCGGGGTGACGGGTGGTGTCGACCGCCAGGGACTGCCCGGACACGAAGTACGGCGCGCAGAACGAGGCCCGCTCGCGGCGCGGCTCGGTGACGGTGGTGCCGGAGGCGACGACGTCGAAGCGCCCCGCTGCCAGCTCGTCGAAGATCGTCTCGAAGTCGTCGCCCTCGTGCGGGACGAATTCCCACCGCAGCCCGAGGTGCCCGGCGAGGGCCCGGGTGAGGTCGATGTCGAACCCGACGGGCCCGCCACGCTCGTAGAACTCGAACGGCGGATCGGGCATCGCCGATCCCACCCGCAACACCGGCGACCGCGCGCTCATGTCCACTCCTTCCGGGGTGGAGCCGACGGCGGTGGCATCCTCATTCCGGGTTGTCGGTGCGGGTGGGGTCGATGAGGCCGAACACCTCGCCCTGAGGTCCCTGCACGACACCCATGCGTCCGAACTCGCTGGCGTCCGGTCCCATCAGGACCGAAGCGCCAAGTTCTCCTGCGCGCGCCAGGGCGGCATCGGTGTCGGCGACCTGAAACCAGGTCAGCCAGTACGACGGCGTCTCACCCGGCATCTTCGTCGAATCGTTGATGCCACCGACCGGTTCCCCTCCGGTGGGCAGGGCGAAGGTGGAGTACACGAAATTCTCGCCGTCCCCGATCTCGGTGTAGGCCCACCCGAATACCGTCGCGTAGAACTTCTGGGCGGGCCCGAAGCCGCGAGTGTGCAGTTCGTTCCAGCAGTAGGCGCCGGGCTCGTTGAACACGCCGGCACCGTTGTGCGCCTTGGCTTCCCACACCCCGAACGCCGCATCGGTCGGATCCGCGGCGACGAACATCCGGCCCAGGTCGAGGACGTCGAAGGGCGGCATGAACGTCCGGCCGCCGGCAGCGGTGATGCGCTCGGCGACGGCGTCGGCACTGTCGGCCGCGAAATACGTCGTCCACGCCGACGGCATCGTCGTGCCGCCGGGCTTGGGCCCGATTCCGGCGGCGGGTGTGCCGTGGCGCATCGCCATCAGATAGCCGCCGGCCTCCGGAGGACTGTCGACAACGTCCCAGTCGAACAGCGCGGAATAGAAGCGGCGGGCCGCCGCGGTGTCGTCGACCTGACAGTCGACCCAGCACGGGGTGCCTTGCGGCCACGGTTCGTTGCGAGTAGGCATTTTTTGGTCCCTTCTGGTGTTCGAGTCCGGTGCGCAGGGCCGCGGGTGCCCCCGCGTCCGTCAGCTAACCAGGTACCTGTGACATGCAGAGAGAATCCCGCCGCGGAAGCGGACGGACCCGGCGAACCCCGGAAGACGCGAGCGGCCGCGGAAGGCTCAGGCGCTGGTGGCCAGCGCCGCCGCGAGCCCGAATGCGAGGGACGTCGCGGCGACCTCGAGCACCGCGTTGCGCAGCGACGCCTCCGCGGTGACCCGGTGCGCGGCCGCGGCCGGCACCCACGTCCGCCGCCACCACCACGCCAGCGCCAGCAGTGCCGTCAGGGTCAGCGTCTTGGCCAGCACGATGCGGCCGTATCCGGTGTCGATCAGGGCCGTGACCGAGCCGAGCCGTACCGCCGCGTCGACGATGCCCGTCGCGGCGAGCACGGCGACGCATCGCATCGCGAGCACCGAATACCGGGGGAGCAGCCGGGCCCACGCGCCGCGGGACCGGACGGTCAGGGCCAGCGCGACGAGCGTGCCGAACCACAGCACCGCCGCGAGGGCGTGCGCCGCGTCGAGCAGCGATCCGAGGGCCTGCTGGGACATGTGGCCGGTGACCGGCCGGGCGATGAGCGCCAGCGCCGCGGCGACGAGGACCGGGACCGTCGGCCACGTCGCCGACCGGCGATACGCGAGGGCCGCGACGACGGTGCACACCAGCACGCACAGCAGTGCGGCCACGCCGATCCGGCCGGCGCCCGCACTGCCGAGGTACTCCGCGAAGCGCGACATCCCGAGCCGCGTCACGGGGACGTTCGTGGTGTCCGCGGCCTGCAGCACGAGCTGCACGACCTCCGTCAGCACCCAGAGCCCGCCGAGACCGGCGATCGCACGCCAGACGTCGCCGGGGGCGACGGGGGACCGCCGCTCGTCGCGCACCATGACACCGAGCGCGGCCAGGCCGAGCACCGTCGCGCCCAGGCACAGCGACAGCGCCCGCACCCAGCTCGACGCGGCCGGGTTCGCCAGCAGCCAGCCGCCGGCGACGCCCGCGGTGGCGCCGACGCCGGCGGTGAGCAGCCACGCCCGGTGCGCGGCGGTGCCGGTGCCGCTCGTCGTCAACGCCCCGCCACCGGCGTCAGGCCTTCTTCGGCTTGCGCAGCACGAACCACAGCACGCCGACGAGGACGACGACGCCCACCACGACGAAGACCCACACGGCCGGGCCGCTGTCCTCGTCGCTGTCGGCCGCGGGCGCCGCGGCACCGGCGGCGGCCGCCGCGCCGGGCGCGCCCGGACCGTCCTGCGTGAGGGTGAAGACCTGGGTGCCGGTGACCGGATGGCCGTCCGCCGAGGTCACGCGGTACGCGATGGTGTACTCGCCGGCCGGGCCGAGATCGCCGACGGCCACGGAGACCGTGGCGTCCTCGACGAGGGGATCGCCCTTGGACCACAGGTTGCCGTCCGGGCCGACGACGGTCAGCGCGGCGAAGGACTCCTGCAGGGCCTCGTTGAAGGTCAGGCTCACGCGCTCGGGGCCCTGCGCGATCTGCTCGCCCGGCGCGGGTGTGCTGGCGATGACGACCGAGTGCGCGGCGGCCGGGCCGGCCGCGAACAGCAATGCCGCCGCGACCGCGCCGAGGAGCCCGGCGAGCCGGGCGAGGCCGAGGAGCCCGGCGAGCCGGGCGAGAACGAGTGGGGTCTGTCGCCGGCGTGCGGCGACGGTGTTCGGGATGTTCATGGGTTTCTTTCTCCGGTGGGGTGGGTCGCGGTCACGCCGCGACGGGCGGCCCCCGCCGGGAGATGCACGGTGCCGGCCGGGCCGACGCGACGGTCCGACCCGCCACGGCCGGCAGCACCGTCCGGGCTGCCTCGATGCGAGGGGGCGCGGTGGTCCATGCCGCCCGCACCGCCCGGGTCAGCGGCCCGTACAGGCGTTGCGCCGCCTCGAGCAGGGCCGCGCATGCAACGACCGCGACGGTGTGCGCGACGAGCATCGGCACCGACGCGTGCAGGTGGCCTGTCGTGACCGCGGCCAGCACCAGGTGCGTCGCCCCCTGCCCGGCCGCGAGCAGCACCGCGGTGGGCACCGCGCGGAGGTGGGCGGCGACGAGCCCGACCCCGGCCGCGACGGCGAGCAGCAACGCCACCGCCGCGTTGCCGGGCATGCCGCCGCCGGCGCCGCCGTGCGCGGCGACCGCCAGGGCGGCGGTCTGCGCTCCCGCGGCGGCGCCGCGCAGGGTCGAGCCGGGCGTCACGATGGTGTCAGCGCACGCCGAGGCGGGCGAGCAGGTCGGCCTCGATGCCGTCCAGTTCCCGCGAGATGCCGGCGTGCGCGGCCTTGCGGCGCGGTGCCGGCATCTGCTCGGCGGCGTGCACCGCGGCCGTCAGGTCGGTGAGCCGGCCCCGGATGGCGTCGGCGAACTTCTGGGTCTCGGCGTCCTTGGGATGGCGCTCGAGGATCTCGTCGAGCGACTTCTCGGCCCCGGCGATGCGGGCGCTCAGGTGCGCGCCGTGACCGGTGTACTCGCCGAGCTGGTCGACGGCGACGCCCATGCGCTGGGCGCGCGCGGCGTCGAGCTGACCGCGCAGCGCGGTGACGCCCTGGTACACCAGCGGCACGAGCACCGGCGCGAGCAGCCGCACGACGGCGAGGTAGCGCCGCACCTTCGCCGCGGTGAAGCCCTTCTGGGCGGCGGCCTTCTCCTGGGCCTTGAGCGTGGCGAGCTGCTGCTTCTCGACCCGGGTCTGCGATTCGATCAGCGCCTTGTCGGCCTTGAGCTGGGCCTTGGCCGCCTTGATCTCGGCCTTCGTCAGGCGGCTGTCGCGCTTGCGCTGATGCTTCGCGTTGAGTTTGGCCTCGAGCTTCGCCTTGTGCTTGAGAGCCTTCGCCTCCGCCTTGCGGGTGGCGCGGCGCTTCCGCCTGTTGAACAACGCCATCGAACAGGACCCTCCATTCGGTGTACGGCGCCCACGGCGCCACGGGTCAGCCTATCCGTGACGGGGGTTTCCGGTTGACCCTAGGTGGACGAATACTGTTCTTCATCGTGAACGTATCCAGCGAGAGACGGACCTCGCCGGTCCTGATCGAGGCGAGCGCGCTGACCCGCTGCCGGCACCGGGTCCATCTGGACGCGGCCTTTCCGGACGAGTTGGCCGCGGCCCCGGAGCACCCGGGAGCCAAGCAGCGGCAGGAGGCGGCGGCCACCCACCGCGAGGCCGTGCGGCAGCGGCTGTTCGACGCGAACCCCGGCGACTGGGCGCGGATCGACCCCGAGGGGCCGGCGTGGCGGCGCGCCGAAGCCACCCTCGACGCGTGCCGTCGCGGCGCGAACCGGATCTGGGGCGCGGTCCTGCCGTCGGAGCCGGACACGGGCCGGCGCGGCCGGGCCGAGATCCTGCTGCGCGACGTCGAGCGCGGCGGCTACATCCCGGTGATCGTGGTCAATCACAAGGTCACCGACCCGGGCCGGGGCGCGACGACGTCGGGGCTGTTCGCGTGGGAGCCGGTGGTCGACGAGACCCGCAAGGTGCGCAGCCAGGTGCGCGACCAGATGCGGGTGGCCCACCTGTACCGGATGCTCGAGCGTCACGGCCTGGCCAGCCCGGCGCAGGTCGGCGGCGCCATCGGGTACGGCGGGGACTGCATCCTGGTGCACGACCTGAGTGCGGTCCTCGAGGACTACGACGCGCGGCTGGCCGACCGGCTCGCGATCGCCCGGGGCGAGACGCCGACGGAACCGTTGCAGATCGGGGAGTGCAAGACCTGCCCGTGGTGGCCGCGGTGCCGTGAGCAGCTGAGCGCGACGCACGACGTGTCGCTGGTGGCGCCGGGGCAGCGCGCGGCGGTGCTGCGCGAGCTGGGCGTGCACACGATCGACCAGCTGGCCCGCTGGGAGGGGGATCCGCCCGAGACCTGGCCGCAGGGCTCGTTCGAGGACACCGTCGTGGTGGCCAAGGCGTGGCTGGCGGGTGCGCCGCTGGTGCGGCGGCACGACCACGTGCACGTGCGGCGTGCGGACATCGAGATCGACATCGACATGGAGAGCTACCACGAGCACGGCGCGTACCTGTGGGGCACGCTGCTCAACGTCGACGGGATCTCCGCGTACCGGGCGTTCGTCAGCTGGGATCCGGTGCCGACCGACGACGAGGCCCGCTCCTTCGCCGAGTTCTGGACGTGGCTGTCCGCGGAACGGGCCGCCGCCGCCGCGAGTGGGAAAACCTTTGCTGCCTATTGCTATTCGCGTACCGCGGAGGACAAGTGGCTGCTCGGCTCGGCCCGCCGGTTCGCCGGTTTCCCGGGGGTGCCGAGCGAGGCGGAGGTGCGCGAGTTCATCGACTCGCCGCAGTGGGTGGACATCTACCAGGTCGTCACCGATCAGTTCGTGTGCCCGAACGGCAAGGGGCTCAAGAAGATCGCGCCGATCGCCGGGCACCGCTGGCGGGACGAGGAGGCCGGTGGGGAGGCGTCGATGAGCTGGTACCGCGAGGCCGTCGGCTACGACGGGGACCCCGACCCGCAGCAGCGACGTCGCCTGCTCGAGTACAACGAGGACGATGTGATCGCCACGAAGGTGCTCCGCGAGTGGATGAGCGAGCGTGCGGTGCACGAGATCCCGCACATCTCCGACCTGTAGATCACTCCTGCGGGGGCGTCACCGCCTCGGCGAGCCGGATCAGGGCGTCGACCACCGGCGGGCCGAACATCACGGGATCGTTGTGCTCGGCGCCCGGCAGGGCCACCTTCTCGACGAGGCGGCGGGCGGCGCCGGCGACGGCCTCGCTCTGCCCGGGCGGGACGATCGTGTCCGCGGTCCCGTAGACGACGGTGATCGGCACGTCGAGACGCGCGACGGTCTCGGCGACCGGGAAGCGGTCCCACATCAGCCCCGTGGGCAGCAGCGGGTAGTGGTGCCGGCCGACGGTGGGCAGATCGACGAACGGTGAGCGCAGCAGCATGCCGGCGGGCGGATGCTCGGCGGCGAGCCCCGTCGTCACCCCGGTGCCCAGGCTCTCCCCGAGGTAGAGCAGCCGGTCCGATCGGACGTTCTCACGCTCGAGGAGGTACTGCCGGGCGGCGCGCACGTCGCGGGCGAGGCCGTCCTCGCTCGGGCGGCCGGGGTTGCCGCCGTAGCCGCGGTAGTCGAAGAGCAAAGTGGCGAAGCCGGCCTCGGCGAGCGCTGCCGCCAGCGGCGCGCGGTCGACGCGGTTGCCGCCGTTGCCCGAGGCGAGCAGCACCGTGAAGCCCCGCGCCGTGCGGCGGGGCGGGACGTACCAGGCGCCGAGTTCGAGCCCGTCGGAGGTGGTCAGCAGCACGTCGCGGGCGCCGGGCAGCAGCGACTGCGCCGGGGGCGGTGGGGACCTGTCGGGCAGGTAGATCAGCCGGCGCTGCCCGAACCACAGGGCCGACGCGAGCACCGCGACGACCGCGACCACGAGCCACACCAGGCGCATGGCACCAGTGTGCCGTGGTGTCCTTTCGGATCCGGGCGGATCCGAAAGGACACCACGGCGGCGGAGCCGCCTAGCGCGGCGCCATGCGCAGCGCGCCGTCCATGCGGATGGTCTCGCCGTTGAGGTAGTCGTGCTCGGCGATCATCTGCACGAGCTGGGCGTACTCGGACGGCTGGGCGAGGCGGGACGGGAAGGGCACGCCCGCCTCGAGGCCCTTGCGGTACTCGTCGGTGACGCCGGCGAGCATCGGGGTGTCGACGATGCCGGGGGCGATGGTGTTGACCCGGATGCCGTACTGGGCCAGGTCGCGGGCCGCGGGGACGGTCATGCCGTGGACGCCGCCCTTGGAGGCGGAGTAGGCGATCTGGCCGATCTGGCCCTCGAACGCGGCGACGGAGGCCGTGTTGACGATGACGCCGCGCTGGCCGTACTCGTCGACGGGCTCGGTCTTGGACATCGCGTCGGCGGCCAGGCGCAGCACGTTGAACGTGCCGAGCAGGTTCACGGTGATGACGGTGCGGAACAGCTCGAGGTCGTGCGGGCCGTTCTTCGACAGCACCCGGCCGGCCCAGCCGACGCCGGCGCAGTTGACGACGAGGCGCAGCGGCAGGCCCGAGGCGACGATCTGGTCGACGGCGGCCTGCACGTCGTCGGCGCTGGTGACGTCGGTGGCGATGAGGGTGACGCCGGCGGGCGCCTTGTCGCCGACGCGCTCGATGGACTGCGCGAGGTCGAGGCCGAAGACGGTCGCGCCGGCGTCGGCGAGACGCTGGGCGGTGGCTGCGCCGAGACCGGAGGCCGCGCCGGTGACCAGTGCGGCGGTTCCCTGAATTTCCACTGCCGTGCTCCTTTCGTGGCGCCACCGTCCGGCGTGCGCCTTGTCGACGCTCGCACCTTAGCGCGCGCTAGCTCGTGCGGATCGGCAGCGGTGGTAGGGCAGTCCCGCGACGGACCTGGCGGGGGCGGCTAGCGTCGACCACCGTAACGCCCGGTAGCGGAGGAGGGGGCACCGTGGAATCCGACAGTTCGATCGCCGAGTTGTGCGACACGGTGATCGCCGACCTCGACGCACTGTCGGCGGAGGCGGTCGACCGGATCCGCGAACGTCTGCCGACCTACCTGGTGGTGCCGCCGGACGAGCACCGGGAATCGACCCGGCAACAGTTTCTCGTCACCCTCCGGTTGCTCGCGGATCGTCCCGCAGACACGGACCCGGCCGGCCCCGAGCTCGAGCGTGCCCGGCAACTCGGCAGGCAACGGGCACTGCAGGGGTTGACCCTTGCGAATGTGATCGAGTCCTTCCACATCGGGTCGCGAGAACTGTGGCGCGCTCTCGTCGAGCACGCGCCGGAGCCCACCACGGAACTGCTGCTCGCCGGGGGTCTGCTGTGGGACCTCGTCCATGCGGGGACGACCGCGGTAGCGATGGGACACGACGAAGCCACCCGCACGGCGCAGGCGGTACGGGCCAATCGCCGCTCGCTGCTGTTCGAACTGCTCGAGCAGGGACACCCGACGGAGGAGGCCCGAACGCTGGCCGTCGCGCTGGGGCTGGACCCGGACGGGATGTTCCGAGCCGCATGCACGCCGTCCGAGGCGTGGTCCGATGTGCAGCTGCAGGGACTGCAGCACGCGCTGGACGACGGACCGGCGACGGCGCTGTGCAGCCGACGCGGCACCACGGTCGTCACCGTCTTCCAGACGGTCGTGAGTTCGGTGGTCGTCGATGCGATCCGAGACGTGCGCCCCGACATGTCGGTGGGATTGGGGCTCGCCCGTCGGGGCCTGGAGGGGGCGACAACGAGCATCGGTGACGCCCGGCGCGCGCTCGCGCTGGTGCGGGGCCGGGCACAGACCGCCGACTTCGACGAGTGCTGGCTGCCGGCGATCCTCTTCGAACACCGGGAAGAGCTGGCGCCGATATTGGCGAAGGGCGCGGAGATCGCAGCCCGGCACCCGCACCTGGCCGAAGCGGTCTCGGCGTTCGCCCAGAGCGGGTTCTCGGCCAGCGCGGCCGCCCGGAGACTGCACCTGCACCCCAATTCGCTCGCGTACCGGCTCGAGCGCTGGCAGCAGCTGACCGGGTGGGACCTGCGCACGGTCGACGGGCTCGTCCGGTCGATGGTCGGTCCGGCGCTCTCGTGAAATTGCCGAACAGGATGCCCGAACTTCGGCTCTGTTGCCGGTGGTCACGTGCGAAGCGAAGGCCGAGTATGAACCGGGACACAGATCGGCTCTCGGGAAGGGAGTGCTCATGACCGACGCAGCGCAGACAGGTCCGGGGATCGAGGTGCCGCGGCCGCCGACGTTCGGCTCGGTCGACGACGAGCGCCTGCACCGCAAGCAGCGCCTGGCCGCAGCGTTCCGGCTGTTCAGTGCATGCGGCTTCGACGAAGGCGTCGCCGGCCACATCACCGCTCGCGATCCCGAGCATTCCGACCACTTCTGGGTCAACCCCTTCGGAGTGCACTTCAGCCTGATCCGGGCGAGCGATCTGATCCTGGTCAACCACGAGGGCGAGATCGTCGAGGGGAACCGGCCCGTCAATCGGGCGGCCTTCGCCATCCATTCCCAGGTCCATGCTGCGCGTCCGGACGCGGTGGCCGCCGCGCACGCGCACTCCCTCTACGGCAAATCGTTGTCGAGCCTGAAGATCGGACTCGAGCCGCTGACGCAGGACGCCTGTGCCTTCTACGACGACCACGCGGTGTTCGACGACTACACCGGTGTGGTGCTCGACGTCGAGGAGGGTCGACGTATCGCCACCGCCCTCGGCGACAACAAGGCTGTCGTGCTCGCCAATCACGGGCTGCTCACCGTGGGTCAGTCCGTCGACTCGGCCGCGTGGTGGTTCATCACCATGGAACGGTCGTGCCAGGCCCAACTGATCGCCATGGCCGCCGGCACCCCCCACCCCCTCGACGCCGCCACCGCGAAGTTGACGTACGACCAGGTCGGACTCGAGTACGCCGGATGGTTCCAGTTCCAGCCGCTGTATCAACGTATCGTCGCCGCCCAGCCCGATCTGCTCGACTGAAGCAGGCCCTCGCGCGGCCGCCCGGCACCGGGGCGGCCGGGGTCACGACTCCGGCCCGCCGTCGCGCCCGAGGCGCGTCGCGCCGACGCCCGCGGCGACGAGGCACGCGGCGGCGCCGAGCAGCAGTCCGGCCCGGCCGCCCCACTGTTCGCTGACCCACCCGGCGATCGGACCGCCGATCGCGGTGGAGCCGAGGAACGCCACCGCGAACAGCGCCATCACGCGCCCGCGCATGCCGGGGGCCGCGGCGAGCTGCAGGGAGCTGTTGGTGGTGGCGGTGAACGCGACGCTGAGGACGCCGACCAGCACCATCGCGGCGAGCATGAGCTCGAGCGTGGGCGCCACCGCGGCCGCGAGCAGCACCACGCCGAACACCGCGGAGGTGACCACCACGGCGGTCGTGCCGGTGCGACCCCACGTGGCGACGGCGAGCCCGCCGACGACGGCACCGGCGCCCATCGCGGCGGTGAGGAAGCCGTAGGTCTCGGCGCCGGCACCGAAGGTCTGCTGCGCGACCACGGGCAGCACCACCTGGAACTCGTACGCCAGGCAGCCCACCAGCGCCATCGTCAGCAGCGGCACCGCGAGTGCCGGGGTCTGCCGCACGTGCGCGAACCCCTCGCGGAGCTGGCCGCGGGCGCGGGCGGCGGGTGGCGACGGGCGCAGCAGGGACAGGTCCAGGCTCGCCAGCGAGGCGACGACGGCGACGAAGCTGAGCGCGTTGAGCAGGAAGCACACGCCGAGACCGCCGACGGCGATGATCAGGCCCGCGACGGCCGGGCCGATCAGGCGCGCGACGGACGCCAGCACCGACTGCAGGCTCACGGCGTTGCGCAGGTCCTCCGGTCCGACCAGCTCGAGCATGAACGACTGGCGGGCGGGGTTCTCGAAGCACTGGTTGAGTCCGAGCACCACGGCGAGGACGTACACGTGCCACAGCTGGACGGCACCGGTGACGGTGAGCAGGCCCAGGATCAGGGCCTGCACACCCATCGCGGACTGCAGGCCGATCATGAGCCGGCGCTTGTCGACGCGGTCGGCGACCACCCCGCCGTAGGGGCCGAGCAGCAGCATCGGCACGGTCTGCAGGGCCAGGACGAGGCCGATCGCGGTGCCGGAGCCGGTGAGCTCGAGCACCAGCCACGACTGGGCGACCGTCTGCATCCACGTGCCGATCAGGGAGACCGCCTGGCCGCTGATGTAGCGCCGGAAGTTGGCGCCGCGGAAGGCGGCGAAGGTCTGGCCGCGCAGGTCGGTGAGGACGGTCATCGGCGCTCCTCCGCGGAGCGACGGCACATCTGCTCGGCGAGCGCTTCGAGCGCCGGCAGGGCGTCGTGCAGGGCGTGGAGCCGCTCGGGGGACAGTTCCGCGAGGTGCTCGGTGAACACTGCGGTGCGCATGCGACGCAGGTCGGCGAACGTGCGAGCACCGGCCTCGGTGATGTGGGCGCGGACGACGCGCTTGTCGTCCGGGTCCGGGGAACGGGTCAGGAGTCCGGCGTCCTCGAGCTTGCCGAGCATCCGCGAGAGCATCGTCGGATTGAGGCCCTCGATCTCGGCGAGCTCGCGCACGCCGACGGTCTCGCGCCGGGCGACGGTGGCGAGGATCGAGAACTGGGACCGGGTGAGTCCACCTGCGCCGGCGGTGCGGCGGTCGACGCGGCGCGCGATGCGGCCGAGCGCCACGCGCAGGCGGTTGACGTCTTCCTCGTCGAAGCGGTCGTGTGCGGTCGTGATGCCCACCTCCATTTACTTGCCTATCGGCAAGCATACTCCTGGGGAGGCGGACGCAGGGGCACCCGCGCGGTGCTCTACCGCTCGGCGGGTTCCTCGACGGCGACGGGGACCCGTGCGACCTCGGTCCGGCGGCGCAGCAGCGCACGGCCGGCCACGACGGCGAGCGCGACGGCGAGGGTCACCCCGCCCGCGACCGGGCCGGCGGGCGTGCCGGGGGCCAGGCCTTCGCCGAGCATCCAGGCGCCGAACCCGAAGAACAGCGCCGCCGCCGCCAGCCGGATCGCGTTCTCGGGCAGGTGCTTGCCGAGGACGGCGCCGACGACGATGGCCAGCGCGTCGGCGGCGACCATGCCGATCGTCGAGCCGACCCACACGCCGGCCCAGTCGTTGTCCGCGGCCAGGGCGATGGTGGCGAGCATGGTCTTGTCGCCGAGTTCGGCGAGGAAGAAGGCCGACAGGACGGCGAGGAAGGCCGAACGGGTGACGCGGGCGGCCTTGCCCTGCTCGTCCTCGTCGAGGGAGTCGCCGCGCAGCGTCCACAGGCCGAAGAACAGGAAGGCCAGGCCGCCGACGATCGCCATTGCCGAGGTGGGGATCGCGAGGCCCAGGTAGTGGCCCACGGCGACGGAGACGAGGTGCACCGCGGTCGTGGCCGCGAGGATGCCGGACAGGACCACCCACCAGCGGTAGCGCAAGGCGAACGTCATCGCCATGAGCTGCGACTTGTCGCCGAGTTCGGCGACGAACACGACGGCGAAACTCAGGACCAGGGCGGACCACATACCGGGGGTTCCTCCTCCTCGCGTGTCGGTGTGGAGGAGGTGGGGACCTTCCTCCGGCCGGGCGACGCGGGTGCGTCGCGGCCGAAGGTCTCGCCCACCGGCGCGGAATCCGGTTCGCCGGGCCGGGCTGAACGCCAGTATGTCGACCGGGCGATTGTGGGCTACTCCCCTTCGCTTAGGCAACCATAACGTGGGCTGCACGAAAAGGCAAAGGCGACAATAAGTTTGGAAACCCGAACTTCGAGGTGCGGGTCCCGGTCAGGCGGCGAGCAGCATGGCCAGAACCGCGGTGTCGGGATCGCTGTTGGGATCCACGCCGACCCGGCTGACCAGTGACGTCACCGTCCCGTCGGCCTCCGCCTCCACCCACGCGGCCCGGTGCTCGAGGCCCAGGTGCGGCAGCCCCGGCAGCAGCACGCACCCCGACGCCGCACCCGTGCACTCCGGCAGCGACGGCCGCGTCTCCGACGGCGGGTGCAGCATGATCAGGGCGGGCGGCTGGTGCGCCGCGAACCGGCCCGGTTCCACCGCCTCGTCGCCGATCACCGGCCCCTCCGCGAGCACCAGGCCCACCGTGCCCGGCGCGGGGTCGTCGGGCAGTTCCTCCCGTACCCCGAACACCGTCGAGGTGGTCAGCAGGCCGGGCAGCGACGCCACCCGCACCGTCACCGCGAGCAGCTGTGCCCATTCCCGCGTGCTCTCCGGCCACCGCCCCGAAACCACGAATCCCCGCAGGGATCCTCCGGTGTGGAAGGCGGCGAGGCCGATCTGTTCGTTCCCACTCATCCCGCTACCTCCTCGGTGTGACGACAGTCGATGACCGATACACGCCGTTGGGTAGGTGAAGAATGACCGTTTCGTCCGCTGGCACACAAGAGCCCCCGAGTGCCAGCTCCGTCGCGCGTCCCTCCGGAACGCGCGAAGGGGATGCCGGAATCCGGCATCCCCTTCGCGAAGTGCGACGCGACTAGACCAGCAGACCGGCGGTCTGGGTGCGGGCGCGGTCGAAGCGGGCCTGCACGTCCGCCCAGTTCACGATGTTCCAGAAGGCCTTGACGTAGTCGGCCTTGACGTTCTGGTACTGCAGGTAGAAGGCGTGCTCCCACATGTCGAGCATGAGCAGCGGGGTCAGGCCGATCGGGATGTTGCCCTGCTGGTCGTACAGCTGGACGATGATCAGCCGCTGGCCGATGGAATCCCAGGCCAGGATGGACCAGCCGGAGCCCTGGATCGAGTTGGCGTTCGCCGAGAAGTGGTCGCGGAACGCGTCGAACGAACCGAACGCATCGTCGATCGCGGCACCGAGCTCGCCGTCCGGCTTGTCGCCACCCTCCGGCGACAGGTTCTTCCAGAAGACGGAGTGGTTGGTGTGGCCACCGAGGTGGAAGGCCAGGTCCTTTTCCAGCTTGGTGGCCTGCGCCGCCATCGTGCCGTTCTCCCGCGCCTCCGCCATCTTCTCGAGGGCGGTGTTGGCGCCGGCGACGTAGGTCGCGTGATGCTTGCTGTGGTGCAGCTCCATGATCTTCGCCGAGATGTGCGGCTCGAGCGCGGCGTAGTCGTAGGGCAGGTCCGGAAGCGTGTACTCAGCCACGAAGGATCCCTTCTCTTCGGGCCCGGCGGGGCCCGTGCGTGATTTTCAAGTACTTCTGGGTTTCCACCCAAACCCATAAGTACACCCTCTGCAATACCGCCCGCGCAGCCGGTTGTGCGGGGCGGCGGTGGCGGCGGAGGGAGTCGCGGCGGCGTCCGAAAAGGGACCGACGACCTACCTGCGGAAACGCCGGACAATTCGGCCGACGGGTGAACAGGCCCTTAACATCGTCGGATGTTTCGGCCCCTCGCGAGCGACGGGACGCACGACGCCCCGGCGCCGCGTGTGGACCTGCCCGGTGTGAACCTGCTCCGCACCGTCGCCGTCCTGGCGGTGCTGTACTCGCACATCTCCTTCTATCTCATCGACGACCTCGGCACCGGCTGGTGGGTCATCGACGTCGTGTACCGGGTTCTCATCGAGGGCGCCGGCCTCAACCAGCACCTGTCCTTCCTCGGGGTCGCGATGTTCATGACCCTGACCGGGCTGCTCATCACCCGCTCCGCCATCCGCGACGAACCGCGGCGCTTCCTCGTCGCCCGCAGCGCGCGGCTGCTGCCGGCGTTCTGGGTTGCGATCCTCGCCGCGATCCTGCTGGTGCGGCTCGGGATCAACGGGATGTTCAGCGGCCAGACCGGCGTCTCCGGCGTCGAGGCCGTGCTCAGCTTCTTCCTGGGCGGGTTCTTCCTGAAGCCCGAGGTCGCGGTCCTCGGGGTCACCTGGACCCTCGCCGTGCAGATCACGTTCTATCTGTACTGCGTCGCCGCCCGGCCGCTCCTGCGGACCCGGCCCATCGTGGTGCCCGTCCTCGGCGCCGTGGTGTGCATGCTGGTGCTGCTGTACAACCTGTACCTGCCCGAGCCGTACACGGTGCCGTTCCTGTCCAAGGTCGCGGCCACGATGCCGACCGTGTTCCTCGGCCAGATCGTGTACCTCGGCTGGGCGCGGCTGACGTCCCGGCGGTGGCTGATCGTCGCGCTGCTCGCCCAGGTCCAGGTGGTGCACCTGGCCACCGACTACCAGGTGTACTGGGCCGGCAGCCGCTACCTGTGGACCATCGTCGTGGTCACCGCGTGCGTGGTCCTGCTCTCCCGCATCGACGGCCGGTTCGCCCGCTCGCGGGTGCTGCACTGGACCGCCACCCGCAGCTACGCGATCTATCTGGTGCACACGCTGGTGCTGTACCGGGTGTACGAGAACACGGTTGCCCACCTCGGCCGCACCGGCGCCGTGCTCGCCTTCGCGCTGGTGTGCGCGGCCGTCGCCGAACTGCTCTACCGCGGCGTCGAGGTGCCGGCCGCCCGCTGGATCACCGCCCGGTGGTTGTCGCCACGCCCGTCGCCCCAGGTCGCGGCCGAGACGGAACCCGTGGAGAAGCCGCGCGCGTAGCATCGAGGCATGTCCTGGTTCGACGACATCCTCGCCCGTGCGGGTTCGAAGTCGGTGATGGTCACGCAGGAGCAGGCGCTGCCCGGCCGCGCCGAGCCGCTGCCCGTTCCCGACACCCACTACGTCAACGGACACCGCATCACGCCGCCGTTTCCCGAGGGGATGCAGACCGCCGTCCTCGGCATGGGCTGTTTCTGGGGTGCGGAGAAGGAGTTCTGGGGGCTCGAGGGCGTGTACTCCACGGCCGCGGGATATGCCGGCGGATACACCCCGAATCCCACCTACGAGGAGGTCTGCTCGGGCCGGACCGGGCACACCGAGGTGGTGCTGGTCGTGTTCGATCCGAAGGTGATCTCCTACGAGAGCATCCTCAAGCAGTTCTGGGAGAACCACGACCCCACCCAGGGCATGCGGCAGGGCAACGACCAGGGCACCCAGTACCGCTCGGCGATCTACACGTTCGACGAGGGACAGATCGAGATCGCCGAGGCCACCGCCGAGAACTTCGGCGCCCGCCTCGCCGCGGCCGGCTACGGCGCCGTGACGACCGAGATCGCGCCGCTCACGCAGTTCTACTACGCCGAGGACTACCACCAGCAATACCTGGCGAAGAACCCGAACGGGTACTGCCCCGTCCACGCCACCGGGGTGAGCTGCCCGGTCGGCCTCGGAGCCTGACGCCGCGCCCCCGCGTCGCGCTCGGTCCCGAGCGGATCGGCCCCGGCGATTTCCGGGTCTTCTGTGACGTTGGCCGGAACGCCTTGCCGTCGTTAGCTGTGCGTATCACTCTGGAAAGAGGGAGTTGTCACGGGGGAGAGGATCGAGGCCGAGATGATGCGGAACACGAGCGGATACCTGCGGGTCCTGCGGCGGGGGCTGCGTGGCCGCCACCCGCTGATCCGACGCACCGACCGTGCCGAGGCGCGCCTCGCCGTGGCGGTGCTGCTCCTGGTTCTGGCGACGATCCCCCTCGCCGGCTGGGTCGGCGCCCGCACCTGGGACACCCAGTCGGCCCTCGCCGTGCAGCAGACCGCCGAACGCACCCTCGTGACGGCGAAGACGCAGGCTGTGGCCGAGACCACGGACGCCACTGCCGGTGAACTCACGATGGTGACCTCCGCGTCCGCGCCCGCCACCTGGGCCTGGGGCGATGAGAAGCGCCGGGGTGACGTCACCGTGGACTACGGCACACCCGCCGGCGCCGACGTGCAGATCTGGGTCGATCCGAACGGCGAACAGGCGCTCGCGCCGCTGAGCGCGACGAGCGCGAAGATCTCCTCGGTCCTGGTCGGGCTTTCGCTCTGGTTCGCCGCGGCCCTGCTCGCCGCCGCGGTGTTCGGCTACGGCCGGTGGCGGCTGGATCGCACCCGCAACCGGGAATGGAGCCGCGAAATCGCGGCCTTCCTCGGTTCCACCAGCAGCCACTGACCGCGCCTCGTCGTCACACTTCCGGCATGACCTCCCGCGCCACCAGTTCGAGGTGGTCGAGGTCGGCCAGATCCAGCACCTGCAGGTAGATGCGCTGCGACCCGGCCTCGGCGTAGCGGGCGATCTTGTCGACCACCTCGGCGGGCGTGCCGGCGAGACCGTTCTCCCGCAGCTCGTCCACCTCGCGCCCGATCCGGGCGGCGCGGCGGGCGATCTCCGCCTCGTCGCTACCGCAGCACAGCACGAGCGCGTTCGAGTACGTCAGCTCGGAAGGGTCGCGGTCGGCCGCGCGGCACGCGTCCTGCACGCGGGCGAACTGGGCCGCGGTGGCCTCCGCCGACTGGAACGGGATGTTGAATTCGTCCGCGTACCGGGCCGCGAGGGCCGGAGTACGGCGCTTACCCCCGCCGCCGATCACGATCGGCGGACCGGAGCGCTGGTGCGGTTTGGGCAGCGCCGGTGAATCGACGATGCGGTGGTGCGCACCCTCGTACGAGAAGGTCTCCCCGACCGGCGTCTGCCACAGCCCGGTGATCACGGCGAGCGACTCCTCGAATTTGTCGAAGCGCTCCTTCAGCGACGGGAAGGGGATGCCGTAGGCGAGGTGCTCTTCCTCGTACCAGCCTGCGCCGAGCCCGAAGTCGACCCGGCCGCCGCTCATGGCATCGACCTGGGCGACGGTGATCGCGAGGGGACCGGGGTGGCGGAACGTCGCGGAGGTCACCAGGGTGCCCAGCCGGATCGTGGAGGTCTCCCGGGCCAGGCCGGCCAGCGTGATCCAGGCGTCCGTCGGGCCGGGCAGGCCGGCGGAGTTCATCGCGAGATAGTGGTCGGAACGGAAGAAGGCGCCGTAGCCGAGCCGCTCGGCAGTCTTCGCGACGGCGAGCAGGTCGTCGTAGGTGGCACCCTGCTGAGGTTCGGTGAAGATCCGTAGTTCCATGCCGTCGATCATTTCAGTTCGGCGAAGACCACGTCGGTCTGCGTCGAATCGCGCACTCGCTGCCGAAGGTGCGCCGGGAGCCGTGAACCGTGCGCGGTGGTGGTGCAGAAGATGCCTGTGGGGCAACGAATGACGGGAGTAGACCGGCCCCTCACCGCCGAAATGTTCCCGGAGTGAGGCGATGTGCCGTTGTGGAAACTGAGCCTTCTGTGGATGAAGCTGTGGAAACTGTGGATAACTCCCGGGCGGAGGCGTTTTCACGCGACCCCGCCGGGACGGGGCGAATCGGGCGGGCGGCCCTTTTCCGTGGGGTGGGCGGGATCCGCGGTGGTCGCTGCATGCGCCGCAGCGGCGTGCCAGTATTGACGATGTGAGCTTCCCCGACGTGCCCACCGTCACGGTCGCCGACGTGCCGCCGATCGGTCCCGAGGTCGTGCTGCTCGACGTGCGCGAGGCCGACGAACGGGATCTCGGGCACGACGGCGACGCCTCGGCGAAGATCTGTTGATGGCCGCCTACCAGATCTGCGTCCGCTGCGGACACCGCTGGCCCGTGTCCTGGCAGCCCCGGCAGTGGTGCCCGGGCTGCCGCGGGCTGCTGCTGTCCCCCGACGACACCGCGGCCCCCGTTCCACCGGGGCGCCGCAACTTCCGCTGGGTGGCACGGCCGCCGCAGGCCCGCTCCGGCCAGGACGGTCCCCGGCCGCGACGGCGGCCGGCGGGCCCGACCCCGCGCTACCACGAGGTGCCGCGCTGGGGCCTTGCCGATCCTCGCCCGGCCGGCGAGCCGTCGACCCCGTCGCGTGAGGAAACCCTCGCGGATCTCGCCCCGACGCTGCTCGCCGGAACCGCCGTCGTGTTCGGCCTCGCCGCCGTCGCCGAGGCCGTCCGCTACGGGCTGCTGCTGTACAACCGCACGCGCCTCGTCGACCCACTCGCCCTCGCGGCGTCCGACGCCCTGGTGTGGGCCACCCAGTTGTGCGGCCCTGCCGTCGCCCTCGCCGCCGGGGTCGCGGCGACGCTGCGGCTGATCCGCGTGCGGCGACAGCTGTTCGCCGCCCGCGGCGTCGCCGACCCGCGCGGCCGGATCTCGCTGCTGCTCGGGTGCCTCGTGCCCGGCGTGAACCTCGCGATGCCCGGCGTCTTCCTCACCGAGATCACCGGTCCCGGCGACCCCCGGCTACGACGAGCCGTGCGCACGTGGTGGGTGCTGTGGGTGCTCGGCGGCGTGCTGTTCGTCGTCAACGTGCTGTGGCGGCAGAGGGCCACCCTGCAGGCGCAGGCCGACGGGGTGCTGCTCGCCGCGGTGACCGCGGCCCTCGCCGCGGCCGTCGCCGTCGCGGCGCTGCATGTGGTGCGGCTGTTCGACGACGAGGACCTGCGCGGCCGTCCCCGTCGCCTGCCCCGCCGCACCGTTGCGACCGGCCCCAAGTACGAACCCATCGCGCCGATCGAACCGGTCGGCGCGCGCCCCGACGAGGCGGTGGCCTCGTGACCGCGGCCGGTGAACCGCGCGTCGTCGCGCACCGCGGGGCCTCCGCCGCCAGGGCCGAGCACACCCTCGCCGCCTACGAACTGGCGCTGCAGGAAGGCGCCGACGGCCTCGAATGCGACGTGCGGCTCACCCGCGACGGGCATCTCGTGTGCATCCACGACCGCACCGTGGACCGGACCTCCACCGGCAGCGGCCTGGTCAGCGAGATGACCCTCGCCCAGCTCGGGGAGCTCGACTACGGCACCCCCGGCGAGCCGGCGCGACTGCTGACGCTGCGGCAGCTGATCGAGCTGACCCTCGACTGGACCAGCCGGCCCGTCAAGCTGTTCGTCGAGACCAAGCACCCCGTGCGCTACGGCGGGCTCGTCGAGGCCAAACTCCTCGCCGAGCTGGCCCGCTTCCGGCTCGCCACCCCCGCGTCCGCGGACTTCTCCCGCGTCGTCGTGATGTCGTTCTCGGCGGCCGCGGTGTGGCGGGTGCGCCGGTCGGCGCCGCTGCTGCCGACGGTGCTCCTCGGCGACACCTCCCACTATCTCGGGGGCAGCGCCGCCACCACCGTCGGTGCCACCGCAATCGGCCCCTCGATCCTCACGCTGCGCCAGCACCCCGAGCTCGTCGACAAGGCGGCTGCCGCGGGCCGCGCCACCTACTGCTGGACCGTCGACGATCCCGCCGACGTCGAACTGTGCCGCGACCTCGGCGTCGGCTGGGTGGCCACCAATCATCCGGGGCGCACCAAGCTTCTGCTCGGCGCTTCGCGCGGCGTGTAGTTTTGCGCCGTGGCCAAGAAGAGTAAGAGAAACAGCGGACCCAAGCCCGGCAGCAACCGTGCCGCGAAGCTCGAGCAGCGCCGGCTCGCCCGGGAGGCCGAGGCTGCCACGGTCACCCGGCCGTTCGAGGGTCTCGCCCTCGAGTGCGACCTGGTGGCCCTGCGCGAGTTCGTTCCGTCGGCGGTGTTCACGTTGCCGTTGACCACGCCCGGCCGGGCCGTCCGCGCGGCCACCGTGCTGCCCGGCGCCGTCGCCGCGCTCGCCCGCGAGGAGGGGGACGAGACCACCGCGTACGTCGGGCTGCAGCTCGCCGCCGCCGGCCCCGACCCGGCCGCCGAGCTCGGCGCCGCGATCGCGTGGGCTCGGGAGGCGGAGGCCGGGTCGTCGCTCGCCGTCGCCGAACCCGGTCCGGACGGGCCGCGTCTGCACGATCTGATCGACGTCGACGTCGTCCCGGAGATCACCGTGCACCAGGACTTCGACTGGTGGATCCCCGAGGGCGTCGAGGTCTCACCCGACGTCGCGCACACCGTCAAGCACGCCAACGACGCGATCATGCCGTCCGCGCGGCTCGAGGGCGAGGGCGTCGTCGCCGCCTGGTGGGTGGATGCCGGTGAGAAGGCGCACCTGCGCTGGGTGCGTCCGGAGGACGAAGACGCCCTGATGTCCGCGCTGTCGCGGGTGCACGCCGCGGGCGGTCTGCACCTGGGGGAGGGCTCGCGGTTCGCCGGGTCGTTCCGCACCCACGGCCTGCTCGTGCCGGTGTTCGATCTCGACCCCGAGCGGCACCCCAACGAGTGGGTCGGCCCCACCGCCGAGTTCGGTGCCCGGCTCGCCGAGGCCTTGGCGGTCGACGCGCCGCTCACCGCCGCCGAGCGGCGCTCGCGCGACGGCCTGCGCAGTCGTCAGGTCACCTTGCGCTGACCCGTCCAGTCGCCGGCCCGAGCCGAGCGAATGTATCGTTCCGTCGGCCTACGGAGATGAGCGATACATTCGCTCGGCTCGCGGCGAGCGGGCTCACGACGGCGGCGTCAGCAGTTCCGGCGGAATCTGTTGGTCCTGGGCCAATGCGTCGAAGAACGGCACGGCCCGCGACCGATCCCACAGCAGCACGTTGCCGATCCCGGAGACGTCCTCGAAGCCGCCGACCGGGACGGTGGCGGTCACCGTCTCGCCGCGCATCGCCCACCCGAGCCGGGCCAGGTGCCACATGTGGTCGCTCTCGTCGACCCGCAGCGAGCCGGCGACCCCGGAGGCCAGCGACCACATCCGCACCGGGTTCAGCAGCGTGCTCAGGCCGGTGGCCTTGCTGAGCAGGGCGGACATGAACAGCCGCTGATTGTTCATCCGGTCGAGGTCGGCCAGCGCCGTCGCGCGGGTACGCACGAAGCCGAGGGCCTGCGGACCGGTGAGTTCCTGGCAGCCGGCCGGCAGGGAGATCCCCGCCAGCGGATCGTCGATGGCCTGCGGCAGGCAGACGTCCACACCCCCGAGGTCGTCGACGATCGAGGCGAAGCCGCCGAACCCGATCTCGGCGTAGTGGTCGATGTGCACGCCGGTGGCGCCCTCGACGGTCTGCACCAGCAGCGCCGGACCGCCCAGCGCGAACGACGCGTTCAGCTTGTCCTGGCCGTGGCCCGGGATCGGGACGTACGAGTCGCGGGGGAGGGACACCATCGTGGTGGCCCCGCCGCCGCTGGGCACGTGGATCAGCATGACGGTGTCGGTGCGGTCCGGGCCGGTCTCCCCGCCCGTCGCGAGTTCCTGCTCCTGTTCGGTGCTGAGGCCGGTGCGGCTGTCGGACCCCACGAGCAGCCAGTTGGTGCCGGGGGTGTCGCCGACGCGGTCGTCGTAGTCGGCGAGCGCGTCGACGCGGGTGAGCTTGCCGTCGAGGTAGACGGCACCGGCGCCGACGAGGGCGATCAGCACCAGCACGACGATCGCGGCACGGCGCAGCAGGCGACGGGCGCGGACGGGGCGACGGCGCGGGGCCGGTTCGGGCGCGGGCGGGGTGGGCCGACGCCGCGGCGGCGGGGCCGGCGGTGGGGGCGGCGCGGCGCGGCGCGGCTCGTCGTACGGTTCGGGGGTTTGTCTGGGCGCCCAGTCGCGCTGCTGCCTCGGCGGTTGCTGCCTCGGGGGGTCGTGTGGCGGCGGGGCCGGCCTCGGCTGTCGCGGCGGGGGTGCCGGTGGCCGGTACTGCGGTGTGGGCGCCTGCGACCAGGCCTGCTGCGGGGCGGGGGGACGTCCGTCGCGACGGATGATCTGCGGTCCCTCCGGCGACGGCGATGGCGGCGGCGCCGGCCGGCCCATCGGTGCCGGGCGGCGCGGCGGCGGCATCTGCGGAGGCTGATGCGGCGGCCGGGGCCGGGGCCGAGGGTCGGGATGGTCGCCGTTCACGACCTCCCAATGTACGCAGCCCGGGCTAGGGCAGCCAGGACACGTGCCCGCGCAGCGCCTGGTAGCCGACGAATGCGACGCTGTCGATCAGCGCGTGCGCCACCACCAGCGGCCACAGCTGCGACGTGCGCTGCCAGTACCGGCCGAACACCAGGCCCATGACGACGTTGCCGAGCCCGCCGCCGAGGCCCTGGTAGAGGTGGTAGCTGCCGCGCAGCAGCGACGACGCGAGCAGCGACGAATTCTCCGACCAGCCCAGCTGCCGCAGTCGCGTGATCAGGTACGCGACGACGAGGACCTCCTCGGCGGCGGAGTTCGCGATCGCCCATAGCACCAGCGCCGGCAGCCGCCACCAGTAGTCCTCGAGGGTGCTCGGCGCGACGGTGAGGTTGAGGCCCGCCGCGCGCGCCACCAGGTACAGGCCGAGGCCGGGAATCCCGATGAGGGCCGCCAGCCCCACGCCGGGGAGCAGGCCGCGCCGCACCTGGTCCCGGGCGAAGCCGATCGCCTTCGGGCCGATGCCGCTGCGCCACAGCAGGTACACCCCGAGCGCAGCCCATGCCAGCAACCGGACGATGCCGAGCACCTGCCGGGCCAGGTCGATGAACTGCTGCGACGAGCGGGGGACGTTCAGCGCGACGGTCTGGTCGGACAGCGGCGCCGGTGCGAGCGCCGACTCGAGCAGCGAGAGCATCGACGAGAGCCCGCTCAGCCCGAACGTGACGAGCAGGACGATGGTGATCTCGATCCACAGCGCACGACGGGCCGTCGGGTCGAGGGGCTCGGCCGGTTGGCGTGGGGGTGGGGTCAGCCAGGTGCGGATCGTCACGGTCGCGATTGTGCCGCGTCGCGGCCGGCCTCTCACATCCTGATCTTGATCGCGTCACGACGGGAGTTGATGCCCAGTTTGCGGTAGATCGAGCGCTGAGGGGTTCGCACGGTGTTCACGGACACGAACAGCGCGGCCATCCTCCGATGTCATCGGGGTGCGGAGGTAGGCGAGGATCTCCCGCTCCCGGGCGGACAGCCGGGCGGCCGGTACCCGAGCAGCCGCGAGCGTCTCGTCGGCCCGGACGAGGCGTGCGGTGACAAGGCGGCTCGCCTGGACGAACGCGAGAGGCTGCACGCCGGAGAGGTCGCCCGACACCTCGACAGCGCGTTTCGGGTGACGAGCACGGCGATACCACTTCGCCGTCAGTGCCGTGACGACGGGAACGTTCGTGGTGTGCCGCAGCGGATCGGCCAGGTCGAGCGCACGGGCGGACCTGACCGACCTCTCCACGAGCAAGGCGCGCGCCATACGCGTGTAGACCGGCCAGGGGACCCCGTGCTCGTCGCTCGCGGGCACACCGTCGAGCAGTTCCCGCGCACGGGTGAGTTCACGGACGTCTCCCAGCGCAGCGACAGTGGAGGCGAACGGGTGGGCCACACTCGACGTGCGCTGTCCGGGGTCCCTCCGGTCGGCCGCGGTGAACACCACAGCGGCGAGATTCCCGAAAGACGTTCGCCCCGATAATCATTCGCATTCGAGCTCAGCGTCTATGCTGTCGCCATGTTGCTCATCGGAATCCTCGTGTTCGGCATGGTCGTCGGCGCCGCGGCCCAGTTGCTGCTGGGCAGGTCGGCGGGGCGGATCGATTGGACCCTCGCCTTCGCTGCCGGGCTCGCCGGGTCCTTCGTAGGCGGGCTGCTCGTCAGTCTTCTGGCCGGCGACGGACTGTCGCTACGGCCGAGCGGGATCATCGGCTCGCTCGTGGGGGCGCTGCTGGTCACCGGTGCGGTGGGCTGGTGGCGGGCACGTTCCGCCACGCCGAAGCCCTGACCCTCGGAGTGCGGGCGCGGAGCGGTGTGCAAGCTTCGAACGGGTCCTCGTCGGTCGTTCGTCGGAGATGACATTCCCGTCCATGCCTGGCGTGTCGCCGGTGGGCCGACCACGAGGACCTCCGGTCGGCGGTGTGTCCTTCGGGTGGCTGGGGCAGCCCAAAGGACACACCGGCCGCGAAGCGGCCTCTTCTCACCAGAAGTCCAGTGCCTCCGCCAACGCGGTGGACTGCGCGTGGGTGGGCCGCTGCGCGCCGTCGACGGCGTAGACGGTGGTGCCCACGGTCGCGACGACGAGACCGTGCCGGGCGACGCCCATCGGTGGCAGCTCGGACCAGGTGCCGGTGGTCAGGTCGAACGCCTCGACGTCGGCGAGGACGCGGGTGGGTTCCTCGCCGCCGACGGCGACGATGCGGCCGTCGAGGTGGGTGACGCCGAGCCCGCCGCGGGGGGTGGGCATGTCGGGAAGCTGCGTCCAGGTGTCGGTGGCGGGGTCGTAGCGCTCGACGGTGGCGACGTTCTTGTCGGCGGCCAGGTCCCGGCCGCCGACGGCGTAGGCGTAGGTGCCGTCGGTGGTGGCGGCGAGGTGCTCGCGCGGGGTCGGGAGGTCGGCGACCGTGCTCCAGCTGCTGCCGTCGAAGACGTCGGTCGTGGCGAGGAGGGTGTCGTCGGCCTGGCCGCCGAACACGTAGATCCTGTCCCCGATGGTGACGGCGGCAGCGGCGGCACGCGCCTGCGGCATAGCCGGTAGTTCGGTCCATTGCCCGTCGCGCAGCGCGAACACCCGATCCGACGGCCGGGCGGTGAGGTCGGCGCCCTCGGGCACCCAGCCACCGAGCACCACCAGCTCGTCCGCGTACTCGACGGCCATCGCGTGGTTGAGCGGGATGGGGAGATCGGGTCCGACCTTCCAGGTGTCGATGGCCGGGTCGTAGCCCTCCACCCGGGCGGTGGACCCGTTGTTGTCGAGTCCGCCGAACACCCACACGGTGCCGTCGGCGACGGTGGCGGCGGTCTGCTGGCGGGCGGTGGGCGCGTCGCGCAGCGGTCGCCACGCGGCGGTCGGGGCGACCTCGGTGGTCTCGCCGGCCGCGGCGGTCCCGGCGTCGCCGGCCTGCCGTGTCGCCACGTAGACCGCCGTGGCCGCGACGGCGAGCAGCACGACGGCGAGCACGGCGAGCAGCATCGGCAGCCGCATGGTTCGTCGCGCTGGGGGTTCGCTCGGGCGGGGTGGGCCGGGCGGCGGTGGCGGTGGCGGTGGGGGACCGTTCGGTCGCGGCGGTGCGGGTTTGACGGGTGCCGCGGTGGCCGTGACGGGTGTGGCGGTGACGGGTTTCGCGAGGGGGTGCCGGCCCGTCGGCTGGTCGTGGAACCGCAGCTCGCCGGGCAGGGCCATGTCGTCGACGTGGCGGCCGTGCCGGGCCTGGGTCTGCTGCAGCTCGCGGCCGAAGTCGGCCGCGGTCGCGGGCCGGCGGGCCGGGTCGACGGACATGGCGTGCTCGATGGCGGCGCACACGTCGTCGGGGATGCCGTGGGGGCGCAGGTCCGGGATGGGCTGGCTGGTGATGCGCAGGAACTGCGCGATGATCTCCTCGCCCGTGCGTCGCTCGAACGCGGCGCGACCGGTCATGAGGGCGAACATGGCCGCGCCGAGACCGTAGATGTCCGAGGCCGGGGTGGGCGGCTTGCCCTCGAGCACCTCGGGTGCAGTGAAGGCGAGCGATCCGGTGAACGCGCCGGTGGCGGTTTCGAAGCCGCCGGCGATGCGGGCGATGCCGAAGTCGGTGAGCTGCGGCTCGCCGTACTCGGTGACGAGAATGTTGGCGGGTTTGACGTCGCGGTGCAGGGTGCCGGCGCGGTGGGCGGTCTCGAGGGCGCCGGCGAGCTTGACCCCGACGCGGACGACGTCCCACCACGGCATCGGCCCGTCCCGGCGCACCCGCACCGCCAGCGAGTCGTTGGGGTGATAGGGCATCACGATGTACGGCCGGCCGGTGGAGGTGACGCCCACCTGGAGGATGTTGACGATGTTCGGGTGGCCGGACAGCCCGCCCATCGCGAACCCCTCGCGCAGAAACCGTTCGCGGTTCTCGGCGTCGAGGTCGGAGGAGAGCACCTTGATCGCGACGGTGCGCCCGAGGGAGCGTTGCCGGCACCGATAGACGACGCCGAAGCCGCCCCGGCCGACGACGAGGGCGTCGTCGAACCCCGCCGCGGCGAGTTCCGCCGCGATCCCCTGCCCCGCGGGGCGGGTGGCTTCCGGATCGAAATCGGCCATGGTTCCCGGCTTTCGGCGTGCGTCGCGCTCGGGAGAGTGCTGACTCGAGGATACCGCCGAAGCGCGGGGCGATCAGTGCCTGGCGCGCAGCCCGTTGGCGAACGGGCAGCCCACGAGGCGGCGCAGGGCGCGGCTCAGGGACTCGACGTCGTCGGCGGGTTCGGGAAACGGAATCCGGACGTCGTGGTCGCCGCGGCCGGACTCGAGTCGCAGGCGCAGGCCGTAGCGGTCCAGGCCGAGAGGCCGGATGCGGCCGCGCCGGTCGTTGACGGGGATGTGCCGGGCGATGCGGTGGACGAGGTCGCCGTGGTCCTGCTCGAGGTGCTGCAACCATGCGGACTCGACGGCCGCGAAGGGGTCCGGCGCGGCCGCGAGGACGTCGGCGACCTCCACGGACTCGGCGCCGGTGGTGTCGGCGGCCACGACGGACGTGAGCCGCAGGCGCAGCAGTTCGGCGCGGTGCCCGACGTCGAGCAGCGCGGGGTGGGGCAGGGTCGCGGCGATGTCGGCGGCGAGCCGGCGGGGTTCGGCGACGGCGTGGGCGGTGCCGCTGAGCCAGATGAGCGAGCGGACGGGGTTGCGCAGCCGCAGCGGCGAGTGGTCGGTCAGTTCCAGCACGGAGTGCAGGCCCGCGGCGCCGCGCTGCCAGGTCAGCGCGACGGCGGCACAGTCGTCGGGGACGACGACGAGCAGGTCGCCGTCGCTGTGCAGGTGGTGCAGCACCGCGGTGACGGGCGCGGCTCCGTCGGTGGCGAGTACGGCGGAGCCGGTGGCGAGTGCGGCGGAGCCGGTGGCGAGTGCGGCGGAGCCGGTGCGGACGACGGCGGTGCGGACCGCTTCGGCGGTCGTGGGCGCGGAACGGGCGGTGGTGGCCGGCATCGAATCCTCCTCGGATGGCAGGTGAGGCAAACCTAAGTCATGGTGACCGGGGTCGCAACACCCCGGCGACTAGCCTGGAGACGTGCCGATCCCGCTCACCCTTGGAATGCCGCCGTCCCGCGAGGAGCCCCGCGGCCTGCTCACCGCCCTGCTCACCCGCCGGCATCCGACCCTCGCCGACGCGCTCGCCGCCCCCGCGCTCGACGCGCTCGGCGACCCCGTGGTGCCGGTGTCCACGCTGACCGAGGTTCTCGGGGAGACCACCGGCGCGGTGCGGATCGTCGGTGAACTCGACGTCGCGCCCGACGCGGAGCGCCTGGCCGGCTTGCGTCCGGTCCCGGTCCGCTACCAGCTCGACTGCACCGCGGCGGACCTCGACGACGCGCTCGCCGTCGCCGTGCCCGCCCCTCTGACCGTCTACGTCGACGCCGGTGACCTGCCCGTGACGGCCCGCACACTCGTCGACGCCGGGCACAGCCCCGGCCTGCCCACCGGACGCGACGTGGGGGAGATCGCCGACTTCCTGTCCGTCCTCGCCCACGCCGGCACCGGCTACGTCGCCCGAGCCCGCGACGCCGAGGAGGTGCTCGCCCTGCTCGCCGCCACCGTCGCGGCCCTGCGCGGCGACGACGTGCGCGCCGCCCTCGTCGCGCCCGACCCCGGCCGCCTGACCGCCCTGATCCCCGAGGCGGCCGCGGCCGTGCGCGAGATCCTGCTCGCCGTCGAGGTCGACGACCCGGCCGGCGTCGCGCGCGACCTCGCAGCCCTCGGCCTGTCGGCGCGATGACCCCGTTGCCGCGATGACCCCGTTGCCGCGATGACAGGGCCCGGACACGTTCGATGCGTACCCTTCTAGGCGTGCCCCGCATCGCCTACTTCGGCCCCACCGGAACCTTCACGGAGATGGCCCTCGCCCGGTTCGAGGACGCCGGCACCTTCGACGGCCCGGTCGAGCGGGTGTCGGCCGCCAGCCCGCCCGCGGCGCTGCAACTCGTGCGCGACGGCGCGGTCGACGGCGCGGTGGTGCCCATCGAGAGCTCGGTGGAGGGCTCGGTGCCCCCCACGATGGACGCCCTCGCGGTCGGCCCGCGCCTGCAGATCGTGGCCGAAACCGAGCTGGACGTCGCCTTCACCGTCGTGGCCCGGCCGGGCATCACGCTCGACGAGGTCCGCACCGTGCACGCCTATCCGGTGGCCGCCGCGCAGGTGCGCCAGTGGATCGCCGACCACATGCCGAAGGCCGACGTGGTGGCCGCCTCGTCCAATGCCGGCGCCGCCGAGGACGTCGCCGCCGGCAAGGCCGACGCCGGCGTGTCCACCGCCCTGGCCGGGCAGCGGCTCGGCCTGCCGGTCCTCGCCGACGGCGTCGCCGACCACGCCGGCGCCCGCACCCGGTTCGTGCTCGCCACCCGGCCCGCCCCCACACCGGCGCGCACCGGCGTCGACCGCACCTCCGTGATCCTGCAGCTGCCGAACGAACCGGGCTCCCTCGTGCGGGCCATGACCGAGTTCGCCACCCGCGGCATCGACCTCACCCGCATCGAGTCCCGCCCTACCCGCCAGGAATACGGGACCTACTTTTTCCACTTGGACTGTGTCGGCCACATCGACGACGCGCTCGTCGCCGAGGCGCTCAAGGCGCTGCACCGCTTCGCGCAGGTGCGGTTCCTCGGCTCCTGGGCGGCGGTGTCCCAGCACGGTGTGGCCCCGGTATCGGACGAAGAGGATGCGCAGTGGCTGCAACGGCTGCGGCGCGGGGAGGAAGAGCGTTGAGCGGCCGATTGATCCTGGTCCGGCACGGACAGACGGTGGCGAATGTCGCACGTCGCCTGGACACCAAGCTGCCGGGCGCCGAACTGACCGACCTCGGCGTCGCGCAGGCCCGCACCCTCGGACAGGGCTTCGCGCAGCAGCCGCCGACAGCCCTGTTCGCCTCGCAGGCCCTGCGCGCCCGGCAGACCGCCGAGCACGTCGAGCTAGCCGCCCGTGTGACCACCGTCGTCCGCGAAGGCCTGCACGAGGTGCAGGTCGGTGAGCTCGAGGACCGCAGCGACGAGGAATCCCACGCGCTGTTCATGAAGGTGTACGAGTCCTGGCACACCGGCGACCTGCGCGACCGGGTGCCCGGCGGCGAATCCGGCCTCGACGTCCTGGACCGGTACCTGCCGGTGGTCGAGTCGCTGCGCACCGACTACCTCGACGACGGCTCGGGGGACGTCGTGGTGGTCAGCCACGGCGCCGCCATCCGCCTCGTCGCCGCGCACCTCGGCCGGGTGCCGGGCAGCTTCGCGACCAGCAACCACCTCGCCAACACCCAGAGCGTCGAACTGGTCCCGCTGCCCGGCGGCGGCTGGGAGTGCGTGCGCTGGGGCACCTTCCAGGCGCCGTTCCACGACACCGGACGCGCCGGCGCCGACGACCCGATGGGCTAGTCCCCACCTCGTCGTCCGCGCAGGCGTCCCGGCTGCTGCCGATGCACAGGTATCCTCGAGCCGTCCGAATGTAGCGATCGATAGGTTGGGTACGGCAATGGGAACTTCCACCGACGACACCGTCGCGGACGGTGTCGCTGCGCCGGACTGGCGCCGCCTCGAGCCGATGGAGCTGACCCCCATTCTCTCCGCGGCGCTCGACGCCTTCTACGAGACCGGGTTCCACGGCACCTCGGTACGGGAGATCGCCCGCCGGGTCGGCGTCACCGTTCCCGCGCTGTACTACCACCACGAGAACAAGGAAGGCCTGCTCATCGCGCTGCTCGAGCTCTCGACCAGCGACGTGATGACCCGGGCCTACGCCGCCGACGCCGACGGCGGCGACGATCCGGTGCAGCGGCTCTCCAACGCCATCGAGGCGATCGTGCTGCGCATGACGAACCGTCCCCGCCTCGCCGCCCTCGAGGGCGAGGTGCGCTACCTCAGCCCCGAGAACCGGCAGCGCTACCGCGCGGTGCGCAAGGAGATCGAGAAGCTCGTCTTCGAGATCGTCGAGGACGGGACCCGGCGCGGGGCGTTCGACGTCGAGGACCCGGCCGAGACGACCCGTGCGCTGCTCGGCATGTGCCAGTCCATCCCGCGGTGGTACCACCGCGAGGGCTCCCTGAGCCCGGAGGAGGTGGCGCGCAAGTACGTCGCGATCGCCCTCAAGACGGTCGGCGCCACCCCTCCCTCGAAGCCCTGACGGGCGGGCTCAGCTCCGGCCGAACACCGCCGTCCGCTTCTCCTGGAAGGCGCTCACGCCCTCGTGGAAGTCCGCGGACGCCAACAGCTCGAGCTGCCCGGCGCGCTCGCGGGTGAACGCGCTGTCGAGCTCGCCGAGGGTCGCGTCGTTGATCGCGTCCTTGGTGGAGTGGAAGGCCTCGACCGGTCCGGCGGCGAGCCGGGTGGCGAGCGCGTCGACGGCGGCGGCGAAGTCGTCGTCGGGGTGCACCTCGGCGATCAGCCCGGCCGCGAATGCCTCGGTGACGGGCAGCCGTTCGGCGAGCAGTGCCATCTTCAGGGCACGGGCACGGCCGATCGACGCGGCGACGAGTGCGGTCGCGCCGCCGTCGGGCATGAGGCCGATGCGGGTGAAGGCGAGCAGCAGGTAGGCGGACTCGGTCGCGACGGTGAGGTCGCAGCCCAGGGCGAGGGACACGCCGACGCCGGCGGCGGGGCCGTTGACGGCGCCGATGACCGGACGCGGGAAGGCGCGGATCGCGGCGACGGTGCGGTTGGCGGCGTCGATGGTCCCGGCCGACGGCGGTGCGGACAGATCCTTGCCGGCGAGGTCGGCGCCGGTGCAGAAGGCGCGACCGGTGCCGGTGAGGACCGCGACGCGCACGGCGTCGTCGCCGGCGTGCTTCTCGAAGGCACCGGCGAGGGTCTCGAGGGTGGCGGTGGTGACGGCGTTCATCCGTGCGGGCCGGTTGAGGGTGACGCGCAGGATGCCGTCGTCGACGGTGACGTCGACGCCGACGGGATCGATGGTCATGGGTCCTCCGGGGGTCGGGTTCTCGGGACGGTCAGGGTCTCTCGGGACGTCAGGGTCTCTCGGGACGTCAGGGGCGCAGCGCCAGGGCGACCTTGCCGGTGGCGGAGCGATGTGCGAGCGACCGCAGCGCCTCGGCGGCGTGCGTCATCGGGTGGACGGTGGGTTCGGGGACCTGCAGTGCCCCGGAGCGCAGCAGCGGCTCGAGCTGCGCCCATTGCTGGGCGGTGTAGCCGGGGAAGGTACGCACGTATTCGCCCCATCCGGCGCCGAGAACCGAGATGTTCTTGAGCAGAAGACGATTCACCTTGACGGTGGGGATCTCGCCGCCGGTGAAGCCGAGGACCACGACCCGTCCGTTCGGTGCCAGGCTGCGCAGGCTGTCGGTGAACCGGTCGCCGCCGACGGGATCGAGAACGATGTCGACGCCGCGTCCGCCGGTGAGCTCGAGGACCCGGTCCTTGAAGCCCTCCACGGCGACGGTGTGGGTGGCGCGGTTGGCCTTCGCGACCGCGGCCTTCTCCTCGGTGCTCACCACCGCGATGGTCTCGAGTCCGAGTGCGGCCGCGACCTGCAGGGCGGCGACGCCGACCCCGCCTGCGGCGCCGTGCACGAGCACCGTCTCGCCGGCGCGGTAGCGGGCGCGTTCGTCGAGCGCGAAGTGGACGGTCAGGTAGTTCATGAGGAATCCGGCTCCGGCCGTCAGGGATACCGAATCGGGAAGCGGAAAGACGGATTTCGGATCCACCGCGACGGTCTGCTGCCACGCGCCGTCGGTGGCGAGGACGGCGACGCGCTGCCCCGGGGTCAGGCCGCTGCCGGCCGGGGCGGTGCGCACGACGCCGGCGCCTTCGACGCCGAGCACGGACGGCAGGGGGCGCACGACCTGGTAGCTCGCTGTGGTCTGCAGCAGGTCGGGGAACGAGACTCCGGCCGCGTGCAGATCGACGACGACGAGGCCATCCGCGTCGGGCTCGGGAAGGTCCACGAGCCGTACGCCGTCGGGCCCGGTTGCTTCGGTCAGTTGTACCGCCTGCATGAGTTCTCCTGCCGTCCTGGTGGCCGAGCCTGTTTCGGGGGCTGCGTGTCTTCGGGGGCTGCGTGTCGTGGCTCACGCGTACGGCCTCATCCATACCAGAACCCGCTGATCGGACGCTAGTTAGACCAGACCATTGACCGATCGATCGATCCGTGGTAGTCCTTTAGCGATCGATAAGTAACGCCGACTGTATCCGATAGGGGCGCACATGGCCGACGAGTCCACCGTTACCGAACCTGCCGCACAGTACGAGCGGCGTGGCGGCATCGCCGTCATCACGCTCAACCGCCCCCGGGCGCTCAACGCCGTGAACGCAGCGCTGGCGACGGCGGTCGGCACGCTGCTCGAGCAGGCGGAGGCGGACGACGACGTGCGCGTCGTGGTGCTCACCGGTGCGGGCCGCGCGTTCTGCGCGGGCGCCGACCTCAAGGCCCTCGCCACGGGCGAGAGCATCTCCGCCGAGGGGCACCCCGAATGGGGTTTCGCCGGCTATGCCCAGCACTGGATCAGCAAGCCGACCATCGCCGCGGTCAACGGGTTCGCCCTCGGCGGCGGCACCGAGCTGGTGCTCGCGTCCGACCTCGCCGTCGTCGACGAGGAGGCCCAGCTGGGCCTGCCCGAGGTCAAGCGAGGTCTCTTCGCCGCTGCGGGCGGGGTGATCCGGCTCCAACAGCAGATCCCCCGCAAGGTCGCGCTGGAACTGGCGCTGACCGGTGAGCCGATCTCCGCCGCGCAGGGCAAGGAACTGGGCCTGGTCAACCGGGTCGCACCGCACGGCACGGCGCTCGAGGTGGCGCTCGGGCTGGCCGAGACCATCGCCGCGAACGCTCCGCTCTCGGTGCGCGAATCGAAGTCGATGATCCACCGGACCGCGCACGGCGCCGACTGGGAGCCGGGTGTGTGGGAGGCCAACGCCGCCGCGGTGAAGGTGGTGTTCACCAGCGACGACGCCAAGGAAGGCCCGACCGCGTTCGCACAGAAACGGCAGCCGGTCTGGAAGGGTCGCTGACCCCCTGATCTCGGCCCGGGGTCTCGTCGATCCCCTCCGGGGCACCCGGGCCGCTCCAACCCTCGAAAGGAACTCCTCATGACCAACGCTGTCATCGTCGACGTGGTCCGCACCGCGGTCGGCAAGGGCAAGCCCGGCGGCGCCCTGTCCGGCACCCATCCCGTCGAGCTGCTCGCCCACGTGCTGCGTGAGATCACCTCGCGCAACGACCTCGACCCCGCCCTCGTCGACGACGTCATCGGCGGCTGCGTCAACCAGGCGGGCGAGCAGTCCCTGAACATCTCCCGCACCGCCCTGCTGTCGGCCGGCTTCCCCGAGTCGGTGCCCGCCACCACCATCGACCGGCAGTGCGGCTCGAGCCAGCAGGCCGCCCACTTCGCCGCCCAGGGCGTCATCGCCGGTGCGTACGACATCGTCATCGCGTGCGGCGTGGAGTCGATGAGCCGCGTGCCGATGGGGACCTCGTCGATGGGGCAGGACGCCTCCGGCCCGGGCATCGCCGCCCGCTACCCCGAGGGACTGGTCAACCAGGGCATCTCCGCCGAGCTGATCGCCGCGAAGTGGAAGTTCGACCGCGAGGCCCTCGACACGTTCTCGGCGCAGTCGCACCAGCGGGCCGCCGAGGCGATCGCCGCCGGCTTCTTCGACAAGGAGATCGTCCCGATCACGGTCACCAATGCCGCCGGTGAGCAGGTCCGGCACACCGTCGACGAGACCGTGCGCGCCGCCACCACCGCCGAGGCCCTGGCCGGGCTGAAGCCGTCGTTCTACACCGAGGCGTACGCCGCGCGCTTCCCGGAGGCCGGCTGGCACATCACCCCGGGCAACTCGTCGCCGCTGACCGACGGGGCGTCGGCGGCGCTGATCATGAGCGAGGAGACCGCGGCCAAGCTCGGCCTGACCCCGCGGGCGCGGTTCCATTCCTTCGCCGTCGTCGGCGACGATCCGATGTTCATGCTCACCGCCCCCATCCCCGCGACGAAGAAGATCCTGGCCAAGTCGGGTCTGGGCATCGACGACATCGACGCCTACGAGGTCAACGAGGCGTTCGCCCCGGTGCCGCTGATGTGGGCGCACGAGTTCGGGGCGGATCCGGCCCGGCTCAACCCGCGCGGCGGCGCGATCGCCCTCGGGCATGCCCTCGGCTCGTCCGGCACCCGGCTGCTGACCACCCTGGTCCACCACCTCGAGGCCACCGGCGGCCGGTACGGCCTGCAGACCATGTGCGAGGGCGCCGGCATGGCCAATGCCACCATCATCGAACGTCTCTGACCCGCAACCACATCCGAAAGGAACCACATGATCGTCAACGACAGCGTTGCCGTCGTCACCGGCGGTGCCTCCGGCCTCGGTCTGGCCACCGTCAAGACCCTGCTCGCCGACGGCGCGCAGGTCGTCATCATCGACCTGCCCTCCTCCAACGGTGAGACCGTCGCCAAGGAGCTCGGCGACCGCGTCCGCTTCGCCGCCGCCGACGTCACCGACGAGGCCGCCGTCGTCGAGGCCCTCGACCTCGCCGAATCGCTCGGCCCGCTGCGCGTCGCGGTCAACTGCGCCGGCATCGGCAACGCCATCAAGACCGTGAGCAAGAAGGGCGCGTTCCCGCTCGCCGACTTCACCAAGATCATCAACGTGAATCTCGTCGGTACGTTCAACGTGATCCGCCTGGCCGCCGAGCGCATCGCCAAGACCGAGCCGATCGACGGCGAGCGCGGCGTCATCATCAACACCGCCTCCGTCGCCGCGTTCGACGGCCAGATCGGCCAGGCCGCCTACTCCGCGTCCAAGGGCGGCGTGGTCGGCATGACCCTGCCGATCGCCCGCGATCTCGCGTCGCTGCTGATCCGCGTCGTCACCATCGCCCCCGGCCTGTTCAAGACCCCGCTCCTCGGCTCCCTGCCGGAGGAGGCGCAGGCCTCGCTCGGTCAGCAGGTGCCCCACCCGGCCCGCCTCGGCGACCCGTCCGAGTACGGCGCACTGGCCGCGCACATCGTCTCCAACCCGATGCTCAACGGCGAGGTCATCCGCCTCGACGGTGCCATCCGCATGGCCCCGCGCTGAGCGCCGCGTGAGCTGATCGATGCGTGAGAGGACGGGGCCGATGACTGTGGAGCCCGCATTCCCCAGGTTCGCGAACTGGCGGGAATTCGAGCCCCTGCAGCTCGGCCCCATCCTCGATCACGCGCTGGAAGCCTTCGGCGAGAACGGTTTCCACGGAACCACCGTCCGCGACCTGGCCCGCCGGGTCGGGGTGACGGTGCCTGCGCTGTACTACCACCACGAGAACAAGGAAGCCGTTCTCGTCACCCTGCTCGACACCGCCGTCCGGGACCTGATCGAACGCGCCCTCGCCGCCGTCGGTGAGGGTGGTGACGACCCCGTCCGGCGCTTCACCAACTTCGTCGAGGCGATCGTGCTGAACTCGACGCACCGCGCCCCGCAGTCCGCGCTCGACTCCGAACTGCGGCACGTGTCCCCGCAGAACCGCCGCAACTACGCCGCGACCCGGAAGCGCCTCGAGCTCATGGCCCTCGACCTCGTCGACGACGGGGTCGAGCGCGGCGTCTTCACCGTCGACGACATCGCCGAATCCGTGCGTGCCCTGCTCGGCATGTGCCAGTCCATCGCCCGCTGGTTCCGGCTCGGCGGCCCGCTCACCCCCGACCAGGTCACCGCCCGCTACACCGTCATCGCCCTGCGCATTGTGGGATACCGGGCCGCGCCGGACCAGCCCAGCGGATCGTCGCCGGTGCGGAGGAACTGAGCGCCGATCGCCCGCCGCCCCGACCGTCCTTCGCCCTCCTGGGAGAGAACCGATGCACCGCAACCTTTTCGAAGCCGACCACGAGGCGTACCGGGACACGGTGCGCGAATTCCTTGCCCGCGAGGTCGAACCGCACTACGAACGGTGGGAGACCGAGCGGCTCATCGACCGCTCCGCCTGGCTCGCCGCCGGCAAGTCCGGCATCGTCGGCCTCGGCGTCCCCGAGGAATACGGCGGCTCCGGGGTCACCGACTACCGGTTCCGCTGCGTCGTCGCCGAGGAGATCGCCCGCACCGGCACCACCTCCTTCGGCTCCGGCATGAGCCTGCAGGACGACATCGCCATCCCCTACGTCGCCGACCTCGGCACCGAGGACCAGAAGCGGCGCTGGCTGCCCGGCATGGCCGCCGGGGAGCTGATCGGCGCGATCGCGATGACCGAACCCGGCACCGGCTCCGACCTGCAAGCCGTCAAGACCACCGCCGTGCGCGACGGCGACGACTGGATCCTGACCGGGCAGAAGACGTTCATCACCAACGGCATCCACTCCGATCTGGTCATCGTCGTCGCCCGCACCGACCCGCACGCCGGGGCCCGCGGATTCTCCCTGCTCGTCGTCGAACGCGACATGCCCGGCTTCACGCGCGGCCGCAAGCTGCACAAGGTGGGCCTGGCCGGGCAGGACACCGCCGAACTCTCCTTCGACGGCGTGCGGGTGCCGGCGGACAACCTGCTCGGCACCGAAGGTCAGGGATTCTTCCACCTGATGGAACACCTGCCCCTCGAGCGCCTCTCCATCGCTGTCGCCGCGATCGCGGCCGCGCGGGCGGCGTACGAGTGGACCAAGGACTACGTGTTCGAACGCAGGGCGTTCGGCAAGCCGATCGGCGACCTGCAGAACACCCGCTTCGCCCTCGCCGAGATGCTCACCGAGATCGAGGTCACCGGCTCGCACATCGACCGGTGCGTCCTGGCGTTCAACGCGGGCGAGCTGACCGCGGTCGACGCCGCCAAGGCCAAATGGTGGGCCAGCGAGCTGCAGAAACGCGTCGTCGACCGGTGCGTGCAGCTGCACGGCGGCTACGGCTACATGATGGAGTACCCCATCGGCCGCGCCTACGTCGACACCCGCATCCAGACCATCTACGGTGGCACCACCGAGATCATGAAGGAGATCATCGGCCGCGACATCGCCGCCGAATACGCCTGATCGACCCCGTATCCGAAGGAGCGACACCATGTTCGATCTGTCCGGCAAGCGGGCACTGGTCACCGGCGGCTCGGCCGGAATCGGGCTGGGCATGGCGCGCGGGCTCTCCTCCGCAGGTGCCGACGTGGCGCTGTGGGGCCGCGGCGCCGAACGCCTGGAGAAGGCGGCGACCGATCTCGCGACGACCGGGGCCCGCGTGGTGACCCGATCGGTGGACGTGTCCGACGAGGAGGCCGTGCGCGACGGTGTCGCCGCGACGGTCGCGGAGCTCGGCGGCCTCGACGTCGTCGTGGTCAACGCCGGAATCGGCGTGCCCCTCGTCAAGTTCGTCGAGTCGAGTACCGAGGACTACCGGAAGGTGACGGCCGCCAACCTCGACGGGGCGTACTTCACCCTGCGCGAGACGGCCAGGGTGCTCGTCGACCAGGGCACCGGCGGATCGATGATCGTCACCTCCAGCCTGGGTGCGATTCAGGGCGCCGGGCGCAATCAGGCCTACGCCGCCACCAAGGCAGGGGTCCTGGCCCTGGCCAACGGGTGCGCGGTGGAACTCGCCCGGCACCGCATCCGCGTCAACAGCGTGCTGCCCGGCTGGATCGCCACCGACATGACCGGACCGCTTCAGGGCTCCGAATCGTTCACCACGCACGTCATCTCCCGGGTACCGTTGGGCCGGTGGGGAACTCCCGAGGATTTCGCCGGCATCGCCGTCTACCTCGCGAGCGACGCGTCCGCGTTCCAGACCGGATCGTCCACCCTGATCGACGGCGGCTACTCGATCTTCTGACGTCGCCGGAAGTGTTGTCCAGCAAGTTCGTCCACGAGGAGAAGCTATGGCACTGACCGCATTCCTGGAGCTCGAGTTCAAGCCCGACGTGCTCGGGGAGGCCCGCGCGCTGATGGATCGTGTTCTGAAGGAAACCCGCGCGTTCGACGGCTGCCTCGGCCTCGAGGTGCTCGCCGACCGTTCGAACGAGGCCCGCTGGGTGGTCGTGGAGAAGTGGGAGTCGGAGCAGCACGACGCCGCGTACCGCGAGTTCCGGGCCGGGCCCGGTGCGATCACCGATCTCGGTCCGCTGCTCGCGGGTGCGCCGAAGCTGACCTACTACAACGAGGTCTGACCGGCAGGGGTGGGCAGATCCCGCCCTGGGGTGCCTGGCCGGGGGCGGCGCCGTCGCCGACGATCGATACGTCGGATCGACGCCCGCCCACCCGGCCCCGGGAACGGCGGAACCTCCCGGAAAGGCGGACGCCATGAACATCGAAGAGATGGCCCGGACCCTGCTCACCCTCGACGCCGGTGACGAAGCCGCGCTGCGCAGCGTCGCAGCGATCGAGGACGCCACCTTCGCGGCCTACGCGAGCGACTACGTCGAAGCCATGACGCGGCCCGGTTGCAAGGGCTGCCACGGCGGCTGATCGGCGGGCGTGCAACGGCCGGGGCACTACGGTGCCCCGGCCGTACCGTCCCGACGACCGCCACCGAAGGAACCCCTCATGACCGCTGCGCTGCCGCTGCTGCTGCGCTCGCACCCCCACCTCACCACCGCCTCCGCCGAATCCCGGGACTTCCAGGCCCGCGTCGGGCATCCCGCGGCGACGGATCCGGCGCCGTGTGTCCTCGTCCTCACCCGGGCCGCCGACCGCGAGATCGACGAGCTGTCGCTGTGGCTCGCCGCCCGCGGCATCGCGCTGGTGCGCCTCGACAGCGACCGGTGTGCCGACACGGACGTGCAGTGGGATCCGGTCGCCGGCCTGCTCACCCGCGACGGCCGGACGTTCCGGCCCCAGGTGTGCTGGCTGCGCTACTTCGACGTCGACGCACTGCGCACCGCGCAGACCACCCCCGCCGCAGTGCAGCACGTGCGCGACCAGTGGCAGGCCCTCGTCGCCGCCCTTGCGGCGCATCCGGGCCTGCACACGCTCAACTCCGGGGCCCGGCCCGGAACCCCCGACCGCCTGACCCAGCTCGCCGCCGCCCGCGCGGCCGGGCTGCGTGTGCCCGCCACCCTCGTGACCACGCGGCTCGACGTCGCCGCCCGGGCCCTGCCGGGGAACGGCGACCTGCTGGTCAAGAGCCTCGGCCGGCACTGCGTCGAACCGCAGCCCGGCCGCCTGCGGGGCGTCTACCCGCAGCGCGTCACCCGCGCGTCACTCGACGGCGAACACCACACGGGCGCACCGGTGCTCGTGCAGGAGTATGTGGCCGCCGACCGGGAGCTGCGGATCCACGCCGTGGGCGGAACGCTGATCGGCTACGCGGTCACCCGGCCCACCCCCGAGTCGCTGTGGACCCGGCCTGAGTCGATCACCGTGCGGCGCTGCGACATTCCCGTCGAGGTGGCCGAATCCCTGCGGACGCTCCTCGACCGGTTCCGGCTCGACCTCGCCGCCTTCGACCTGCTCGACGCGCCCGGCGGCCCGGTGTTTCTCGAGGTCAACCCCGAATTCGACTGGCGTTGGACCGAACACGGCGCCGGTGACACCGACACCACGAACGCGGTGCGCGCCCTGGTGGCCGCCGCAACCGCCCCCGCCCACCGAGGAGAGAACCGATGACCCGCGTCGCCGTTGCCGAGTATGCGGTGCTGTTCTGGCGTGACGGCACGCTGGTGTGGGACGACTACCTGCACCATCGGCAGTTCGCGCTCACCCCCGACAGCGAGCGGGTGCTGCGCTGGTTCGCGTCGTGGCGCGAACTCGACAGCATCGCCGAACTGGGGGAGCTGCCGCTCGGAATCGCTCGCCGGCTGCTCGAGGCGCAGGTCCTCGTCGCCGAGGGATCGGCCGAGCACGTCGAACAACAGCAGATGCTCGCCGAGTGGGGCACGTGGGGCCCCTCGGCCCGCTACCTGCACTTCGCGGCCCGCACCGATTCGGACGTCCGGTTCGCCGACGTGCTCGACGACGAGCTGCGGTCGGCGGCCAAGGCCGGCGAGCAGCCCGCCCCTGCGCCGGCCAAGTCCTACCCGCAGCATCCGATGATTCCCGTGCCCGGCGACCGGCCGGACTCGTCCGCGTGGCGGCGCCCGGGACTCGTCGACGCCCTGTTCGAGCGCCGCTCGGTCCGGCAGTTCACCGCCGACCCCGTGTCCCTCGACGCGGTGGGCACCGTCGCCCGCGTCGCGACGGGGCCCGTTACGGTGATCGACCATCCGCAGGTGGGGCAGGTGCTGTTGAAGACCAGCCCGTCCGCCGGCGCCCGCACCCCCATCGAGCTGTACCTCTACGCGAACCGCGTCGACGGGCTCGAGCCGGGGTTCTTCCACTACGCGCCGCTGCGCGGTGGGCTGGAACGGATCGGCGACAGCGTGCCCGGCTCCGTGCTGGGCGCGGCGCTCGGCGAGCAGCCGTGGCTCTCGGACTGCGCGGCGCTGCTGATCTACACGGCCGTGCCGGCCCGGACCCGATGGCGGTACGAACGTTCCCGCGCCTACCGCGACATCCTCATCGAACTCGGCCACGTCAGTCAGACCGTCCTGCTCACCGCCACCGCGCTGGGCCTGGGCGCGGTGACGGCGACGGCGATGCGCGACCGCGAGCTCGAGGACCTGCTCGGCTGCGATCCCACCGCCGAGCCGGCCCTGGCGGTCACCGCGCTCGGCCGCCCGGCCGCCGGACTCGGGTGACGCCCGTTGTCCGCCGGCGAAGGTGCGCTCCGTAACCCCGACTTCGCGCGGCTGTGCGTCGGACAGGCGGTCGCGCAGCTCGGCAGCCGCGGCTACGGCGTCGCGATCATGTTGTGGGTGCTCGCGGTCAGCGGTTCGGCCGCGACGGTCGGGCTGGTCTCGACCGTGACGATGGGGGCCTTCACGGCCGCGACGGTCCCCGCCGGCTGGATCGTCGACCGCTTCGATCGCCGTCGCGTCATGATCACCGTCGATGCCTGCTCGGCGGTCGCCGCCGCGGTGCTGGCGGGCTGCGCGTGGCGCGGTCTGTTCCACCCGGTGCCCGTCCTCGTCGCGGTGTCGGTGCTCGGGGCGGGGTGGGCGGTGCGCGGACTTGCCGAGGACGCGGCTGTGCCGCAGGTGGTCGAACGCGAGCAGATCGGCACGGCGTACGGGCTTTTCGAGGCTCGGGGGTACGCGACCGGGGTGGCCGGCCCGCCGCTCGCGGCGACGCTCTACGGTCTCGGCGCCGCGCTGCCCTTCGCGGGCCATGCCGTGTCGTTCGTGGTGGCGGGAGCGGCCGCGGCCCGGGTGCGCACCCCGCTGCAGGCGCCGCGCGTCCCCGGTTCCGTCGCGGAACGGCCGTGGGTCGCCATCCGGGACGGGTTGCGGTGGTTCGCATCCCACCCGTTCGTTCGCACCACCGCGGCGCTGACGGCCGTCGCCGAGTTCGTGGTCAACGGCTGTGGTCTGGTGGTGGTCGTGCTCCTGGCCGGCAGCGGCGCGCCGTCCTCGACGGTCGGGATCGCGCTCGCCGTCGCGTACGGCGGGGGCATGCTCGGGGCGCTGGCGGTGCCGCGGCTCCGGCGCCGGGTCCCGGCGCACCGCCTGCTCGTGCTCTCGGCGGGCCTCGGTGTCCTGGCGGTCCTCGCGGCGGCCACGGGGTCGCCGGTCGTCGCCGCCGCAGGTTATGCCGCCCTGCTGGCGGTGACCCCGTCGTGGTCGGTGGTGGTGACCGCACGCTGTGCCGAACTGGTGCCCGACGAGGTGCGGGGCCGGGTCGGCGCGGCGACCGGCCTGGTCACCTCGTTGCCGGCGATGTTCGCGCCGCTGACGGTGGGCGTGCTGACGACGGCCGTCGGCGCGGCGAGCACCGCGTGGATGCTCGCCGCGCTCCTCGGCGGGGTGGTTGTGGCGACCGCGGTCAGCCGGACGGTGCGCCTACAGGCCGGCGAGCCGCTCCCGCGCCGCGCGGTATTCGGTGGCGAGCCGGTCGACGAGCTCGGCGGCGGGGACGACGGCGTCGACCGCGCCGATGCCCTGCCCGGAGCCCCAGATGTCGCGCCAGGCCTTCGCCTTCGCGCCGGTTCCGGAACTCTCGCCGGTGCCGAAGTCCATGGCCGACGGGTCCGACACGGCGAGGTTGTTCGGGTCGAGCCCGGCGGCTTCGATGCTGCCGCGCAGGTAGTTGCCGTGCACGCCGGTGAACAGGTTGGAGTAGACGATGTCCGCGGCGGTGGAGTCAACGATCATCTGCTTGTAGCGGGCGTCGGCGTTGGCCTCGGCGGTGGCGATGAACGCCGAACCGACGTAGGCGAGGTCGGCGCCGGCGGCCTGGGCCGCGAGGATCGAGCGCCCGTGCGCGATCGAGCCCGACAGCAGCAGCGGGCCGTCGAACCATTCGCGGATCTCCTGGACCAGCGCGAACGGCGACTGGCCACCGGCGTGCCCGCCGGCGCCGGCGGCGACGGCGATGAGCCCGTCGGCGCCCTTCTCGACGGCCTTGCGGGCGAAGGTGTTGTTGATGACGTCGTGCAGGACGATGCCGCCGTAGGAGTGGATGGCGTCGTTGACGTCGGTGCGGGCACCGAGGGAGGTGATGACGACCGGGACCTCGAATTCGACGATCGTGGCGAGGTCTTCTTCGAGGCGGTCGTTGGAGCGGTGCACGATGAGGTTGACCGCGTAGGGCGCGGACGGCGCCTCGGGGTGGTTGGCGTCGTGCTTGGCGAGGGCCTCGGTGATGCGGGTGAGCCACTCGCGCAGCATCGCCTGGGGGCGGGCGTTGAGCGAGGGGAACGAGCCGACGACGCCGGAGGTGCACTGGGCGATCACCAGGTCCGGGCCGGAGACGATGAACATCGGCGACGCCACCACGGGCAGGCGCAGCCGGTCTTGCAGGATCGGAGGCAGGGCCATGCGAATCTCCTTGGAAAGGTCGGTGTTACGACTGCCCGAGCCGGGCGGCCATGAGCGGGATGAGGGCCTGCAGGCCCTTCAGCGGGCGGGCCATGACCTTGAACGAGATGATCCGGCCGCGGTCGTCCCAGCGGATCAGGTCGATGCCGTTGACGTGGATGCCGTCGAGATCGGCGGTGAACTCGAGAACCGCCGAGTCGTCGTTGTACCACTCGTCGACGTAGCGGAACCCCGTACCGGAGAACACGGTGAGCGCCGCCCGCAGGTAGGCGACGGTCTTGGCCTTGCCTTCCTGCGGTGTGAACACCGCGGGGGAGGAGAACACGGCGTCGTCGGCGATCAAGTCCTCGAGGGCGGCCATGTCCTCGTGCTCGACGATGTGATGCCAGCGTTCGACGACGGTGGGCCGGGTACGAGTGGTCATGGGCTCCCTCTCTGTGTTCGTCGCCCCGAGCGTAAGGGCCGCGCCACTAAACAGTCAATCGTGACCGTTCATGCGCGGAACGGCGGTACGGGCAGATCGTCGCGGAACAGGTCCGGCAGGTCGGCGGACACGCTGTCCGGGAACGCTGCGGGACGCTTCTCGAGGAATGCCGAGATGCCCTCGCGGGCGTCGCGCCCGACGCCGCGGAGGTTGATGCCGCGCGTCTCGATGCGGTGCGCGACCATGGGGTGCTCGGCGCCCAGCGTGCGCCACATCATCTGCCGCGAGAGCGCCACCGACACCGGGGCCGAGTGCTCGGTGAGGCTGCGGGCCAGCGCATACGCCCGCTCGAGCAGTTCGGCCCCGGGATACAGCGCATAGACGAGCCCGGCCGTGTGGGCCTCGGCCGCGTCGAAGATCCGTCCCGAATACACCCAGTCCAGAGCGGTCTGCAGCGGAACCAGGCGGGGCAGGAACCAGGTGGAGCACGATTCGGGGACGAGGCCGCGACGGTTGAACACGAAGCCGATGCGGGCGTCGTCGGCGGCGAGGCGGAAATCCGCCGCGAGCGTCATGGTGATGCCGACGCCGACGGCCGGGCCGTTGATCGCCGCGATGATCGGCTTGCGGCACTCGAACATGCGCAGCACGACGCGGCCGCCACCGTCGCGCCGGACGTCGGCGGCCGTGTCATCGCGCCGGACGTCGGCGGCCGTGTCATCGCGCCGGACGTCGGCGGCGTCGCTCGGCTCGTCGAGTCGCTGCGCGAACGTGTCGGCACCGCCGGAGAGGTCGGCGCCGGCGCAGAATGCGCGCCCGGCGCCGGTGAGTACGACGGCGCGTACGGAATCGTCGGCGCCGCAGCGGTCGTAGGCCGCGATCAGCTCGCGCTCCATCGTGGTGGTGAAGGCGTTGAGCCGATCGGGGCGGTCGAGGGTGATGGTGGCGATGCCGTCGGCCACGGCGAGTGCGATGTGTTCCACGCCGGTCAGCATGACATGTTTACTGAACGATCGGTAGGCACCAGGGGCGTGCACAGCGCGGCGCCCCGTCGTGACGGGAGTCGGCGACGGGGGCGCAGGGCACGGCGTGCGGGGTTTATCCGCGGGTCACGCGGCCGCGGCGGAACTCCCGGCCGCCCCAGATGCCGGACTGCCGGGTCTCGGTGGCGTAGGTGGCACAGGCGGTGGCGAGGGGACAGCGGGCGCACACGTTGCGGGCGTAGTCGAACGACTCCGACGGGTCCGGGAACCAGGCGTCCGGTGTCGCGTCGCCGCGGCACGCGGCCAGGTCCCAGTCCGGCGTGGCGTCCGACGGAGCGAGCAGGTCGGTGAGCATCGTGGTCACGGGCAGGTCCTCCTTCCGAGGGTGGGGATGTGGGTCTGGCCGGGGCAGCGCAGGACTCGCGGCGGAGTCGCTGCCGCCCAGTGCGGTGTCTCGAATACGCTTGTGTCAGATAAGTTCTCGGTGCAGGAAACGAAGTCGGAACGGCGATCACCGGGCGAGGGGTGTCCGCCCGGCGGTCAGCAGCTGCCGGGTGGTGTCGCCGGCGGCCCCGCATGTCGGGGCCCGGTCGGCGGAAGGATGCCCGCGACGAGATGCCGCATCGGCTGCCTCACCGGCGCAGCCGGGGGCGATGTGCACATCGCATGCCTCCTTCCGTGTCGTGGCCGTCGTCGATCGGTCGGGTCCAACACGCCCCGCGGCCGGGTTCTTCCCGTCCGTGCACGAACAGTGACGGGTACCTCACACCCCCGGCTTCCCTACATAGGTTTCGGCTATGGGTCGATACCCCGTTCGGACTTTGTCTCGGGGACCGGTCCGGTGATCGACTCGACGGGACGTTCCGCCGGCGTCCCGTGCCCGGCCGGAACCCCGAGAACCCGCAACGAGGAGACGCCACGTGAGCGCTGTACTGACCGAGTTCGGCGACGGCATCGCCGTCATGACCATCAACCGGCCCGAGGCGCGCAACGCCGTCGATCTCGAGGTCGCCAAGGCGCTCGCCGCCGCCGTCGACGAGTTCGAGGCGCGACCGGACCTGGTCGTCGGGATCATCACCGGCGCCGGCGGCACCTTCTGTGCCGGCATGGACCTCAAGGCGTTCACGCGGGGCGAGCGGCCGTCGCTGCCCGGGCGGGGATTCGCCGGGCTCACGGAGCGTCCGCCGACCAAGCCGCTGATCGCCGCGGTCGAGGGCTGGGCACTCGCCGGCGGGTGCGAGCTCGCCCTCTCGGCGGACCTCGTCGTCGCCGCCCGGGGTGCCAAGTTCGGCCTGCCCGAGGTCAAGCGCGGGCTCGTCGCCGCGGCCGGCGGTCTGCTGCGCCTGCCCAAGGTGCTGCCCTACCAGCTCGCCATGGAGATCGTGCTCACCGGCGACCCCCTCACCGCCGAGGTGGCGCACGCGCACGGTCTGGTCAACACCCTCACCGAGCCGGGCGCGGCCCTCGACGGCGCGCGGGCGCTCGCGGCCCGCATCAGCGGCAACGGGCCGCTCGCCGTCCGTGCTTCCAAGCAGATCATGGCGTCGGCCGTGCAGTACACCGACGCGGCGGCGTTCGCGTCGCAGCGTGCGCTCGTCGAGCCGGTGTTCGCCTCCGCGGACGCGCAGGAGGGGGCCCGCGCGTTCGCCGAGAAGCGCGCGCCGGTGTGGCGCGCGGAGTGAGAGCTCCGGGAACCGCTACGACGCGAGGATCCGGGCCTTCTCGGCCTCGAATTCGGCCTCGGTCAGCGCACCCTGCGCCTTCAGTTCGGCGAGTTCCTTCAGGGCGGTGATCCGGTCCATGCCGCCGGCGCTGCCTTCTGCGGGGGCAGCGGCGGCCGGCTCCGGGGCAGGCGGCGGCGCGTCCTGGGGCTGTTCCTCCGCCGCCCAGCGCCGGCCCTGGCGCCGGGAGACCCGGTTGGAAACGGCGGTGGCGGTTCCGGCCACCACGGCGGTGCGGGCGACGCCGCGAAGCAGTCCGGGCATGACGGTGTTCTCCTCAGGTGAGTGTTCGGGATCTTCGGATTCGGATCCTGCTGCGGTGGTTCAGGTCTGGGCGTCGAGTGCCTCGAGCGACGCGAGGATGCTCTGAACCGGGATGCGCCCGGAGGCGACGAGCTGGGCTCCGTTGCGACGCAGGGCGGCCGCAAAAGGTGCGGCCCAGGTGTTCTCGTAGACGAGGATCGCCGCCGAACATCCCGGTTCGAGGGCCGCGCCGGCCTCGCCGAGGTCGGTGTCGTCGAGCAGGCCGGTGGCCGCCTCGGCGAAGAGGGTCACGTCGATGTCGCCCTCGAGTCCGACGTCGGCGATGTCGATCCCGCTCAGGGAGCCGTCGGTGTCCTTGCGGACGAAGGCGAGGTCCAGCACGCGGATGATCCCGCGCGCGACGAGGTCACGCAGTAGCGGCAGAGCCGAGCCGTCGGGCTGACGGTCTGCCGGGAACTCGATGACGAAATAGTCGATGGGACCCAATTCGTCGATGTCGGCATCGTTCATGGGACTACCTCTTTCCGCTGTGCCCGGAACGGGGCTGTCGGGCCGTGCTCACCCCCGTCGCCTCGGTGGCTGGTACGCACGACCGGCCTCGGCAGCCCCCATTCTTCTCCGCTCGGCCGCCGAAGGCTCTCCCTTTGGTCATTGTGGTGACCAAAGCCCTCTCGAATTCCTGGAATGTCGGTCGTCAGGCGGTCGGGATTCGGCAAAGATCATCAACTCGATGCGAGGCGGCCGGTGGTGCGCGCACAATACCGTACGTCGGGCCGAATCGAAGGGTAGGCGATTGGCATGTCCCAGGACACGAGTGTCAAACAGGATGTGGCGGCCGGAACCTCCATGGGCGCCGCGATCATTCTCGTCACGATCGGCATCCTCCAGGTCTTCCAGGGGATCGCCGCCGTGGCGGAGGACGAGGTGTTCGTCGTCGGAATCGAGTACACCTACAAGTTCGACCTCACCACCTGGGGGTGGATCCACATCGTGCTCGGTGTGGTGGCCGCGCTGGTCGGTTTCGCCCTGTTCACCGGCGCGACCTGGGCGAGAGTGGCAGCCATCGTGCTTGCGTCGCTGTCGATTCTCGCCAACTTCATGTGGCTGCCGTACTACCCGTGGTGGTCGGTGCTCATCATTGCGCTCGATGTGGTCGTCATCTGGGCGGTGTCCACATGGAACCCGCGCCGGGACTACTACTGACCGCGGCACCGCCGGGCCGGGGCGTCGCCGATGACCGACGGTGAGACCGGGCCCGGCCTGCCGGCGGTGGGGGGCCGCCGGCTGTTGTGGCTCGCTGTGCTGCGGCCGGCGCTCACCACGGTGGTGTTGTTGATCGCGTACTTCGTGCTGCCACTCGAGGATTTCGACGATGTCTCCGCCGTGGCAGTGCTCGCCGGTGGATTCCTGGTGGTGTGCGCCGTGTGCGCCTGGCAGATCCGGCAGGTGCTGCGGTCGCCGTACCCTGCCGTGCAGGCGATCGAGGCGCTGTTGCTGACGGTCGCCGTCTACCTGGTCGGGTACGCGACCGCGTATCACGTCCTGTCGTACAACGTTCCGGAATCGTTCGACGTACCGCTCTCGCGGATCGATGCCCTGTATTTCTGCGTGACCGTTTTCGCGACAGTGGGTTTCGGAGACATCGTCGCCACTACCCAGGCCGCGCGGGCGGTCGTCACCGCGCAGATGGTCGGCAACCTCGTCCTCCTCGCGCTCGGCCTCCGGTTCCTGACCGCCGCCGTGAAGTGGCGTCAACAGCAGAAGAAGACATGAGAGGGAGACCCGGATGACCGAGACCCCGAGAAGCGAGCGAGTGGTCGAACATCCCACCAGGGAGGAGCGGGCGGAACGTGGGCGGGCAGCACGCAGCCGGACCCCGCTCTCCGCGCTCGCCGAGTTCGATACGAGCCGTCGCCCCGATCCGCTCGACCTGTTGGAGCAGCAGGCGACGTCCCGGGTGCCGGAGCTGGTTCCGGTGCGCTACGGCCGCATGGCAGAAACGCCGTTCTCCTTCTATCGGGGCGCGGCTCTGGTGATGGCCGACGATCTGTCCCGCGGGCCGACCACGACCGTCCTCACCCAGCTGTGCGGGGACGCGCACATGAGCAATTTCGGCATCTTCGCCACCCCGGAACGCAAACTGACCTTCGATATCAACGACTTCGACGAGACCTACCCCGGCCCGTTCGAATGGGACGTCAAACGACTCGTCGCCAGCCTCGTGATCGCCGCGCAGGACAACGGATTCACGGGCAAGCAGCAGACTCGGATCGCCCGCGCCTGCGCAGCGGAGTATCGCGAAACGATCGCCCGGCAGGCGGAGCGGGGAAATCTGGCGGTGTGGTATTCGCACATCGAGCCCAGCACGGAACTCACGGAACTGCGCGACGAACTCGACTCGTCCATGAAGAAGCGCCTGCGCAAGACGCTCGAGAAGTCGCGCCACCGGGACAGCGTCCAAGCGCTGTCCAAGCTGACCGAGGTGGTCGACGGCCGTCGCCGGATCATCAGCACCCCGCCGCTCATCGTCCCCATCGAGGAGGTCTTCGCCGCCGCGGACCTCGAACAGCTGTACCAGGAACTGCATCAGCGCCTGCGTGACTATCGGTCGACGCTCCAATGGGACCGTCGGGTACTGCTCGAGCAGTTCGAGTTCGTGCAGGCGGCGCGCAAGGTGGTCGGCGTCGGCAGCGTCGGCACCCGGGCCTGGATTTTCCTGTTGCGCGGCACGGGTGACGACGACCCGCTCTTCCTGCAGGCCAAGGAGGCCCAACGGTCCGTGCTCTCGTACTACGTGGACGGCCCCACGTTTGCCAACGAGGGTGAACGTGTGGTCAACGGCCAACGTTTGATGCAGGCGGCCAGCGACATCTTCCTCGGCTGGCAGCAGGGCCCCGGACCGGACGGGGTCCGGCGAGACTTCTACCTGCGGCAGTTGCGGGACGGCAAGGGCTCGGCCGTCGTCGAGGCGATGACTCCCACCGGAATGACGCTGTACGGGCGGCTGTGCGGGCGGGTACTGGCGTACGGGCACGCCCGATCCGGCGACCGCATCGCGATCGCCGAATATCTCGGTTCCGGCACCGAATTCGACGACGCCATCACGGCATTCGCGATCGCCTACGCCGAACAGAACACACGCGACCACGCCGCGCTCCTCGGTGCGATCTCCGAGGGACGGATCACCGCTCGGCGAGGTATCTGATCCGAGGGAGCGCCGCCGGCCCGGTCCCGACGTTGCCTTCCGGACGCCGGTCGGACCACCTCACCGAACGGGAGGTCATGCCTCTTCCAACGCCTCGCCGATTCCCTGGAGGAGGCGGTGGTGATGCGCCTCGGCCAGAAGGTGACCCGCGGTGAGAGCAACTGCAACCGGCCATTCGAGGAGTTCGAGGGCAACCAAGGTGCCGATACCCGCGAGGTAGGCGAGCTGCTCGGGTGGCGGAATGCTGATGCGGCCCATGAGCGGCAGGTCCAGGACGAGGTGTTCGGCTTCGCGCAGCCGTTCGAGGGCGGGCCGGGGCGCTGTTGCAGCTGACGTCGTGGCAATCATGAGAGCCTCTTCACTGTCGTCTACGGACGGCGTTCCCTCCGGCCTCCCGAACCTGCGGATGCCGCCGTCATGTCACCGCTGGATCGGTGTGGACCGGAATGGCGCGATCGGCCCTCTGCGGTCCGGGCGGCTCCCCGACGGTGCGCACGCCGTCGGGGAGCCGGTTCGTGTTTCGTCGGCACGGTCAGCGCCGGTCTCTGCGGTCCTCTCGTCGATCCTCCCGGCGGTCGGAACGCCGGCGGACACCGTGAGCGACGACCGCCGCCGTCGCGACGGTGGTGGCCGTACGAGCCACGGGTGCGGGTCCGATCACCGCGGCGCGGCGCATTCGCCTGGCTGCGAGGGGCATGTCAGTCTCCTTCTTGTTCGTCGGCCTCGATTGCGGCCAGCAGGGCCTGCACGGGAATGCGGCCGCTGGCCACCAGCTGCCCGCCCGCGCGGCGTACGGCCGATGCGAACGGCGCGGCCCACAGGTTCTCCCACACCAGCAGGGCCGCGGTGCTGCCGGGCTCGACGGCCGCGGCGACCGCTTCGACGTCCTCCTCGCTGAGCAACATCGCCAGCTCGGCTTCGTAGGAGCGGAGCGCGCCGATCTCGGCTTCGTCCAGGTCGGAGAGCTCGAACGCTTCCAGAGATCCGTCGGAATCCTTCTTCAACAGCAACAGATCCAGGACCCGCACGATCCCCCGTTCGACGAGCTCGTCGAGCGCGGGTGCGATCTCGCCCTTGAACCTGCTTCCGGGGAACTCCACCACGATCCAGTCGACCGGCCCGAGTTCGTCGATGTTCTCGGTCGACCTGCTTGTGTCTTCGGTCATTTCGCTGCTTACCCCTTGCTGATCGATCGACTCGGCATCCCGGGGTCCGGTCGACAATCCCGCAGGGGATCGCCCGGTTCGGGGACATCGCCACGGCCTCTCGGGTGGGGAGGGGCGAGCTGGTGATCGCACGACGACAGCGTGTGCCCTCCGCGTCCCGAGCCTAGTCGTTGCCGGAAGAGTCGGCGGTCGAATCGCCCAGGCCGCCGGGTCCGTGAGGGTGCGCCGCATCTGCATGCCCGGCTGTCCCTCCGCCCTTCAGGGGCAGGGACAGCCGACGGGGATGCTGTTCGAACCAGTGCGCGTAGCGGGCCGCGAGGGGAGCGGCAGTGACCCCGTGGGCAAGCACCGACAACGCGATCGTCACGATGGCGGTCGTGAGCAGGAGATCCTCGTGCGGGAGTTCGCCGGGCTCCTCGAGGATCAGGATGGTGAAGACGATCGTCGCGAGCCCGCGCGGGCCGAACCAGCCGACGAAGGCGACGGTCGGTCTGCGGGCGTGGAAACCGATCAGGGCGAGCGCGACGGGCACCATCCGGATGACGGTCAGGCTGAGCACGGCGTAGACGGCCACCGTCCACGACAGTCGGCCGAGAGCCGGTCCGAGCAGTACGGCGCCGAAGACGATGAAGGTCACGGCGTTGAAAAGGTCGCCGGTCTCGTCGATCAGGTGGGAGACCTCGCCCTCACTCCGCCGCCCGATTGCGCCGAAGGTCAGCCCGCCGACGAACGCCGCGATGAAGCCCGAGCCGCCCAGGGGTACCGCGACGGTGTAGGCGAGTGCCGCGGCGGCCACCGGGACGATCTGTGTCCACAGGTGGTCGAGCGGGTAGCGGCGGCCGACCACGACCAGGATGGTGGCGGCGATCGCGCCGGCGCCGACGCCGGCGACGATGCCGAATCCGATCTGCTCGGCGACCAATCGGGCCGCGGCGCCGTCACCGATCGCGCCGGATTCCGCACGTGCGACGGCCAGCACGATCAGGAACAGCGGCACGCAGATGCCGTCGTTGAGTCCGCTTTCGACATTCAGGCCCTGTCGTACCCGTGACGGCAGGATCGGTAGGGTCACCACCGCCTGACCGAGGGCCGCGTCGGTCGGTGCGAGAATCACCGCGAGCAGGAGCGCCTCCGGCCAGGCCAGATCACCGAGGACGACCAGCGCGGCGACGAACCCGGCCGCGATGGTCAAGGGCAGACCGAGACCGAGCAACCTGGCGGGAAGCGAGATTTCGGTCCGCAGGGCGGAGAGGTCGACGCGGGAGGCGTCGGAGAACAGCACGAGGGCAAGCGTTACTTCGGCGAGCAGTTTCACCGTCTCACTCGCCGTCTCTACGTCGATCAGTCCGGCGGCCTCCCCGCCGACGAGCAGACCGCCGGCGGTGAAGACGATCGGGGCTGTGATCGGTGTGCCCGCGACACGTCCGGAAATCGCGGCGAAGACGAGCAGGATTCCGGCGATTGCAGGTAGCGCCCAGGTCATGGCGGTGTGGTGCCGGAGGGCGGTGACATGTGGTTCGTGGATGTGTCGGTCGGCAACTGTTGCTGCACGAACGGCCCGAGCAGCGTCGCAAGATCTCGGCGGGCGCCCACCACCTCCAGGGTCGCGCCGGAGTCGTGCCGGAAACGGACCGCGACCGGGTCGTCGATCCCCTTGACCGTTCCGGGGGCGATGTCGGACGGTCCACTCTCCACGGCCTGGATCCCGAGCAATCTCGTGCGACTGAGGAACGGGTTCCCGCCGTGCAGCACCAACACCGTGTGGATCCACTGACCGACGCCGGTGATCCGGGCGAAGTTCGGCTTCAGTCCCGGGAGTTCACCCGAGACTGCCCGGGACTTGCAGGAGAACCCTTCGGGAAGGTGCGTGATCCGGCTGCGTCCGCGCAGCAGAACGACGAGTGCAGCCGCACACAGCCACAAGGGGATTCCGAGAAATGCCAGAATGAGCCAAATCATGGTCGGGCCCTTCTCGAATCGCCGCTGTCGTCGCCTCGGACCACTCGCCCGGAGGACCAGCGCTGTTTCCATTCTGGCGAATCCGGAACGTGCCGGGCAGAGTATCGGCGAATTCGAGCGATCCGGCATTGGCCGGATGGGCTGGTCGGTACGCTCGAGATGCCGGAGACCGGCAGGTCTGCTCGAGATCGGGAGCGTCGCCATGGCAAGGGCCCACCACGGAAAGATCGCCGTCGACATTCGCGACTCCGTCCCGGACTGGGCACCGTATCTGCCCGCACAGGCGCCCGAGGGCGCCCCGAACGTCCTGATCATCGCGTGGGACGACGTCGGGTACGGCAGCATGGACATCTTCGGTGGCCCGATCGAGACCCCCACCATGCGCCGCATCGCCGACCGGGGTGTGAAGTACTCGAACTTCCACACCACCGCGCTGTGTTCCCCCACCCGGGCGTCGCTGCTGACCGGGCGTAACGCGACGACCAACGGCATGGCGACCATCGCCGAGTTCAGCTCCGGGTTCCCGGGCATCTCCACCCACATACCGTTCGAGAACGGGTTCGTCTCCGAGGTGCTGGCCGAACAAGGGTGGAACACCTACTGCGTCGGCAAGTGGCATCTGACGCCGGGCGAGGAAATGAACATGGCGGCGGTCAAGTCCCGGTGGCCGCTGGGCCGCGGATTCGAGCGCTTCTACGGCTTCCTCGGCGGCGAGTCGAGCAGCTGGTACCCCGACCTGGTGTACGACAACCATCCGATCGACGCCCCCGGCACTCCGGAGGACGGCTATCACCTGTCGAAAGACTTGGCGGACAAGGCAATAGAGTTCATCCGTGACGCCAAGGCCGTCGACCCGGACAAACCGTTCTTCATGTACCTGGCACCACAGGCCGGGCACGCCCCGCATCACGTGTTCACCGAATGGGCCGACCGGTACAGGGGAAAGTTCGACCAGGGCTACGAGGCCATCCGCGCCGAGATACTGCAGCGGCAGAAGGACCTCGGGTTGCTGCCCGAGGACACCGAGCTCTCCCCGATCAATCCGCACGGGGAGCCGGCCACCACCGGACCCGACGGACAGCCGTGGCCGCTGCTCGACACCGTCCGGCCCTGGGACTCGCTCACCGCCGACGAGCAACGCCTGTTCGTGCGGATGGCAGAGGTCTTCGCCGGCTACATCTCCTATACGGACGACCAGCTCGGCCGGGTGATCGACCTGCTCGAAGCGACCGGCGAGCTCGACAACACCCTCATCGTCGTGGTCTCCGACAACGGCGCCAGCGGTGAGGGTGGGCCGAACGGATCGTTCAACGAATGGCGGTTCTTCAACGGGATCCCCGACACCACCGAGGGCACCCTGCCGCACCTCGACGAGCTCGGCACACCGCTGTCGTACAACCACTACAACACCGGCTGGGCGTGGGCCTTCGACACCCCGTTTCCGTACTGGAAGCGTTGGGCCGGCTACGAGGGTGGCGTCGCCGACATGTGCGTGCTCTCGTGGCCGGCGCGGATCGACGCCTCGGCCGAGCCCCGCCCGCAGTACGTCCACGCTGTCGATGTCGTCCCGACGATCTACGAGTTGCTCGGCATCACCCCGCCGGAGGTCCTGAAGGGGTTCACCCAGAGTCCGCTCGAGGGAGAGAGCTTCGCGGCCTCGCTGACCGATCCCGCGGCACCGGGCAAGGCCGTGCAGTTCTACACGATGCTGGGGCAGCGCTCGCTGTATCACGAAGGGTGGCTCGTCTGTTCCGTGCATCCGCCGCTGTCCGGGTGGGGCCACTTCGACAAGGATGTGTGGGAGCTGTACCACCTCGCGGAGGACCGGGCGCAACTGCACAACCTCGCCGACGCCGAACCCGAGCGGCTGGAAACCCTGAAGAGCCTGTGGTTCTACTACGCCGGCCGCTACCACGGGCTACCGCTGGACGACCGCAGCGCCCTCGAACAGGTGCTCGCCGAACGCCCCCGCCCGGGAAAGGCGCGAGACCGCTACGTCTACTACCCGGACTGCGCGGACGTCCCCGAGGCGGCCGGTGTCGCCATCACCGGACGGTCCTACACGATCGTCGCCGGAGTCCACGTGGACTCGGCCGATGCCGAGGGAGTCCTCTACGCCCACGGCGGCCTGGCCGGCGGCCACAGCCTTTACGTCAAGGACTGCCGTCTGCGCTATGCCTTCAACTGGGTCGGCACGCACCTGCAGACCGTGGTCGCCGACCGGGACATCACTCCCGGTGCCCACGTGTGCACCGCCGAATTCGCCGTCTCCGGGAAGAACACCGATCCGGCGATGCCGGGCTTCGCCGGCACCCTGACCCTCTACGTCGACGATCAGCAGGTGGCCACCGGTGAGATCGTCACCCAGCCGGGGGTGTTCTGCCTCGTCGGTGACGGTATCTGCGTCGGGCGTGACAGCGCCTCTCCGGTCACCCCGGACTACGTGTCCCCGTTCCCGTTCACCGGGGGCACGATCGACAAGGTCGTCGTCGACGTTTCCGGCGAACGCTATGTCGACCACGAGGCGCAGGTGCGGGCCTGGTTCTCGATCGATTGACCGGCGCTGCTCAGCGGCCGCGCACGATGCAGCGGAACCCGATGTGGCAGGTGGAGGTTTCCGCGCTTTCGCCCTGCCTGGCTGCAGGCCGGTAGCGCAAGCAGTAATTGGGGGCGCAGAGGTGCGATCCGCCCTTGATGACCCGCCGGGGGTGGGCCTCGGCACCGGTCTCCGGCGCGAGCGTGCGCGGGTTGGCGGGAGTGCAGCACGCCGTGGCGGGGGCGGTGTCGCGTCCGTCCGCCCCGTGACGCGCGGTGAAGTAGTCCGTCGTCCATTCCCACACGTTGCCTGCCACATCCACCAGGCCGTAACCGTTGGGCCGGAAGCTGCCCACCGGAGACGTGCCGGCGTACCCGTCTTCGGCGAGGTTCTGCCACGGGAACTCGCCCTGCCAGGTGTTGGCAAGGTGCCGGCCCTTCGGGGTGTACTCGTCGCCCCACACGAACCGAGCCCGATCCAGGCCGCCGCGGGCCGCGAACTCCCACTCGGACTCGGTCGGCAGCTCCTTGCCCGCCCACCGAGCGTAGGCGAGTGAGTCGTAGTGGGACACGTGCGTCACCGGGTGGTGCTCGCGGCCGCCGGCCGAACTTCCGGGGCCCTCGGGGTGCCGCCAATCCGCACCCGGCACCCACGACCACCACCGGCGATAGTCGTCGAGTGGTACCCGCCCGGCCGGCGGGGTGAACACCAGCGACCCGGGTACCAGCAGCGCCGGGTCGGCATCGGGATAATCGGCCGGCTCGGGCGCGACCTCGGCGGTGGTGACGTGACCGGTGTCCTTCACGAAACGCCGGAACTCGGCGACGGTCACCGGGTGAGTGTCCATCCAGAACCCGTCCACACTCACCCGGTGGACCGGACGTTCCTCGGGATAGAACTCCTCCGACCCCATCCAGAAGGTTCCACCCGGAATCCAGCTCATGTTCTTCGGCGCTCGGCCTGCCGATGCTGATGGCTGCATATTCCGAGTATCTCGGATCCGGCCCGCCGCGAGCGGGTCCTGGGGATGCCGCGGGGATATTCCCCTATCGGACCTGCATTCCGGTCTGTCCCGCGGATGCCTGTCCCAGAGCCGTGGCCTTGAGTTGCTCGAACTCCGCTTGGGTGATCGCGCCGGAGTCGTACAGCGCCTTTGCATCGGCGATCTGCTCGGCCGGCGACTTGCCGGCCACCTGCCGGATGTACTCGTCGGTGGCCTGCTTGGTCTCCTGCTGGGCTCGCATCGACCGCTCCGCCATGCCGCGGCCCCGGGCGATCAGATAGACGAACGCGGTCAGGTACGGCAGGACGACCAGCCCGATCACCCAGAGGGTCTTGGCGAAGCCGGAAACGGTGTGATCGCGGAACAGGTCGACCAAGATCTGGAACAGCACCATCAGATACGCCACGAAGGCGAACACGATGATCGTGTACCACACGTAATCCCAGAACGAATCCATGATGTGAACCTCCTGTGAGCGGACCCGGCGATGGGACCGAACCCCCGCGATATCGGGCGCCTCACATCGAGAATGACATCACGACCGGCCTCACCCCAGGGGACAAAGACCCTGAAAGCCGCCGCCCGGTCGTCCTCGACGCGAGGATGTCCTCACTGTGCCGGGGCGACCACGGGTCCGATACGAACGAAGACCGAACTGTGGCCGTTCCGCAACGCGTTCGACGTCTCGACGGTGTTCCAATGGTGAGATGTGCAGATGGATGGCGTACTCCGGCGATCCGGTCCTGGCCGAGGATCTGCTGTTCCGCCCGGTGCACTCGCTGATCGACCAGAGCCTGCATTCGCGCCTCGGCGCCACCACCACCAACGGGGACGGTTTCGGCATCGGGTGGTACGGGCGAGGGCCGGAGCCGGCGGTGTTCAAGAGCGTCGATCCGGCCTGGAACGACCGGAATCTTCGCGAGCTCGCCGCGCAGGTGGAGACGCCGCTGCTGTTCGCACACGTGCGTGCCTCGACCGGGACGGGCGTCCAGCGCAGCAACTGCCACCCCTTCCGGCACGGGCGGTGGTTGTGGATGCACAACGGCGTCGTCAACGGGTTCCGGGAGATCAAACGCGAGCTGGTGCTGGCCGTGGATCCGGCGCTGTACCCCGACATCGAGGGCTCGACCGACTCCGAGATGCTGTTCTATCTCGCGCTGACATTCGGTCTCACCGAGGACCCGTTCACTGCCGTCGCCCGGGCTGTCGGATACGTGGAGAAGGTCGCGCGCACCCACGCGATCGAGTATCCCGTACAGATGACAGTGGCGACCACGGACGGCGAATCGATGTGGGTGTTCCGCTATTCCAGCGAAGGTAAGAGCCGATCGCTGTTCTACTCCACCAAGCTCGCCAAGCTCCTCGAGCTGCATCCCGAGGTCGAGATGCTGCACCAGCTCGGCGCCGAGACCCGCTTCATCGTGTCCGAACCGCTACGCGATCTACCGGGCGCATGGAACGAGATACCGGAGTCCTCCGCGGGCCTGGTCCGGCCCGGCGAGGACGAGATCCGGCCGTTCCGGCCGCTCGAACCGGTGTAGGTCCCGCGCTGCAGCACCGAGTGCTTCGGCGTGCCCGAAGTGACCGCGATACACCCGGGGCAACGAACGGACCCGATCGCCACAGGCCCCGGAGCCCCAGATGACCTTGTGCCCTACTTCGACCCGTGTCCGGGTTGTTCACTCGATGGAGACCGTATCGGAACCGAGGGCTCCAGGTCGTCCTTCCTTCACTTCCGCCTATGTGATGTGAGTAGGCCGAAGACCCCGGCGCTTCATGGCTGGAGCGGTCGAGAGGTGGCCCTCGGTCGTGCAACCGCGACAGGCACGCGCACGAGGAACCGAGCAGAAGATCCGCGTCGTGCGAACCGCTCGGGACGCGGCAGACAGGAGATCCGCAATGCGCATCGAGGACTACGGCCTCATCGGAGATCTACAGACCGCGGCGCTCGTCGGTCGCAACGGTGCGATCGAGTGGTTGTGCCTGCCCCGCTTCGACTCCGCGTCTTGCTTCGCCGCCCTGCTCGGCGACGAGCGGCACGGCCGGTGGAGCCTCGCCCCGGCCGGCACCGCGCACGCAGGTGCTCGCCGCTACCGTCCCGGAACACTGGTGCTCGAAACCGAATTCGAGACCGCCGAGGGTGCGGTGCGCGTGATCGACTTCATGCCCCGGCGCGGTGACGGTCCTCCCCAGCTGATGCGGATCGTCGAAGGGCTGCGCGGCCGGGTGCAGATGCAGATGGAACTGCTGATTCGGCCCGACTACGGTTCTGTCGCACCGTGGGTGGAGCCGGCTCCGGACGGAATCCGCGCCACCGCAGGTCCGGACACGTTCCGCCTCAGTACGCCGGTGCCCCTGCAGATCAGCGACGCAGCAGTTCGTGCCGACTTCCTCGTCACCGAAGGTCAGCGGGAACGGTTCACGCTGTGCTGGCACCTGTCGTTCGAAGATGCTCCGCCGGTCGAGGACGCCGATTCGGCGCTGGCTCGCACCCAGGCGTGGTGGCAGGAATGGAGCGGGCGCTGCACGTACTCGGGCCCGTACCGGGATCAGGTGCTGACCTCGCTGATCGCCCTCAAGGCCATGACCTCCGAAACCACCGGCGGGGTGGTCGCCGCGCCGACCACGTCCCTGCCCGAGGACGTCGGCGGAGTGCGCAACTGGGACTACCGCTATTGCTGGCTGCGTGACTCCGTGCTGGCCCTCGAAGCGCTGCTCGCCGCCGGGTACACGGACGAGGCACTCGCATTTCGCGACTTCCTCACCCTCGTCGGTACCGGCGATCCGACGAAGATCCAGATCATGTACGGGATCAGTGGCGAGCGGCGTCTGACCGAGTTCGAACTCGGGGACTTTCCCGGATACGAAGGCTCGGCGCCGGTCCGGGTCGGCAATGCCGCATCCGAACAGTTCCAGCTCGACGTCTACGGCGAGGTCGTCGGTGTGCTGTTCCTGGGTGCCGAGATCCTCGGCAGGGTCGAACGCCGGCTGTGGCCGCGCTGGCGCACTCTGATCGAGCACGTAGAGTCGATCTGGCGCGAACCCGATGACGGGATCTGGGAAACTCGCGGGCCACGCCGGCACTTCACCCAGTCCAAAGTCATGGCGTGGGTGGTGTTCGACCGCGCCGTGCGGCTGGTCGAACGATTCGATCTCGAAGCGCCACTGGAACGTTGGCGAGCGGTGCGCGACGAGATCCACCGGGAGATCTGCGAGCGTGGATTCGACGCGGAACGCGGGACCTTCACCCAGTACTACGGATCCGGCGAACTCGACGCCAGTGTGCTCCTCATCCCGATCGTCGGCTTCCTGCCGGGCACGGACGAACGGGTCACCGGGACCATCGACGCCGTCACGCGCGAACTCGGCCGCGACGGTTTCGTCTCGCGCTACTCGACGGCTCAGACCGACGACGGCCTGCCCGGCGACGAGGGCCAGTTCCTGGCGTGCTCCTTCTGGCTCGTCAACGCGCTGGCGGCAAACGGGCGCATCGGCGAGGCGCGCGCGTTGTTCGAGCGGCTCATCGCCCTGTCCAACGAGCTGGGCCTGTTGGCCGAGGAATACGACGTCGGCCGGAAGCGGCAGGTCGGCAACTTTCCCCAGGCCTTCAGTCACCTGACGCTTGTCGGCGCGGCGTTCGCGATCGCGGCGGCCGAAGCCGGCACGCAAGGAGTCACAGACAACCAGCGAACCGGTGCGTCCACCGGGACCGAGCGGGAATCGAAGGGAACGAGATGAAGACTGTGATTGTGGGAGGCGTCGCGGCCGGAGCTTCGACGGCGGCGCGCCTGCGACGGTTGGACGAGTCGGCCGAGATCGTCGTTCTCGAGCGCGACCAGTACGTCTCGTTCGCGAACTGCGGACTTCCGTACCACATCGGCGGCGAGATTCCGGATCGGAACAGCCTGCTGCTGCAGACGCCCGAAAGCCTGGCGGCGAGCCTAGCGCTGGACGTGCGGATCGGGCAGGAGGTTGTCCGGATCGATCGCGACGCGAAGGAAGTCGAGGTCCGGGACCACGTGCAGGACCGGACGTACCGGGAGGCGTACGACAAGCTGGTGTTGTGTCCCGGGGCGGTCCCGCTCCGTCCGCCCATCCCCGGTGCCGATGACCCACGGGTGGACGTGCTGCGCAATATTCCGGACATGGACCGCATCATCGCGCGGCTCGGCGAGGGTGCCTCGAGCGCCGTCGTCGTCGGCGGCAGCTACATCGGCCTCGAGCTCACCGAGGCCTTCAGATCGCGTGGTCTGCGGACCGTCGTGGTCGAACGCAGCGAGCGGCTGATGCCCTGGCTCGACCCCGAGATGACACGAATCCTGGACTACCACGTCCGCACCCACGATGTGGACCTGCGTCTGGGAACGTCCGCAAAGGCGGTCCGCGAGGCTCCGAGCGGCAAGCTGGCACTCGACCTGTCCGACGGCACCACCGTCGAGGCCGACGCCGTCGTCATGGCCGCCGGAGTACGCGCGAACGTGGATCTGGCCCGCGAGGCCGGCATCGAGATCGGACCTCGCGGAGGCATCGTCGTAGACGCACGCATGCGCACCTCGGCCGCCGACATCCTCGCCGCGGGTGACGCCGTGGAGACCCCGAATTTCCTGACCGGTGAGCCGGTGCTGTCGATGTTGGCCAGCCCGGCCAACCGGCAGGGCCGGATCGCCGCCGACACCATCGCAGGCCGCGACAGCGGATACCGGGGCACCCAGGGCACTGCCGTGGTCAAGGTCTTCGACATGACCGCCGGTGGAACCGGGTTGACCGAGACGGAACTGCGCGCCGCCGGCATCGACTACCGCAAGGTCTACGACCACCACAACGGCCATGCGGCGTACTATCCCGGGACCGCGCCGCTGTTTCTCAAGGTGCTGTTCGCCCCTGCCGACGGCAAACTGCTCGGCGCGCAGGTGCTCGGCTGGGACGGTGTCGACAAGCGCATCGACGTCCTCGCAGTGGCGCTTCGGGCGGGGATGACGGTGTACGACCTCGAGCATCTCGAGCTCGCCTACGCCCCGCCGTACGGTTCCGCGAAGGACCCGGTCAACATGGTCGGCTTCCTGGGTGCGAACCTGCTGCGCGGCGACATCGACCTCTGGTATCCGGAGGACTACCCGGACTGCGCCGACCGGGTGACCATCCTCGACACCCGCACGCAGGCCGAGTACGACGCGTGGCACATCCCCGGCGCGATCCTCGTGCCCTACACGGAACTGCGCCGGCGACTCGAGGAGGTGCCCCGGGACAAGCCCGTCTACACCTACTGCCGATCGGGATTCCGTAGCTACATCGCCTACTGCGTGCTCAAGCAGAACGGCTGGGACGACGTGGCCTTTCTCGCGGGCGGGATGATGACCTACCACGGCTACCACCGGACGCCGCTCGAGGTAGGGAAGGGCGGCATGCCGGTTGTGGCACATGCCGAGGGTGAAATGGCCCGGCGCGCCGGTGCACTCGAACATGTCTGACGACCTGGTCGGCCGGGAGCGAATCGCAGGGCAGCGGCATGGGTGACACGTCGGTCGAGGTGGCGTCGAGCATCCGGGCCCAGCACGCCGAGGGCCCGACCTGGGATGCAGCGAGCGGCCGGCTGTGGTGGGTCGACATCACCGGAGAGCGGGTGCACTGTCTGGACCCGTCGTCGGGTGGTGACAGCGCGTGGAGCACGCCCGGCCAGCCGGGCGGCGTAGTGCTCGATGCGTCGGGGGAACCGCTCGTCGCGAGTCCCGAGGGCCTGGCACTCCTCGACCGTCGGACAGGCTCGCTGCAACTGCGTGTTCCCATCGAGCAGGACAGACCCGAGAACCGGGCGAACGACGTCAAGATCGACGGCCGGGGCCGAGCCTGGGTCGGCACGATGGCTTTCGACAAACGTCCACGGAACGCGTCGTTGTACCGGGTGGACGGTGACACGGTGACGCGCGTCGTCGACGGCCTCACGATCTCCAACGGCCCGGCCTTCGACGACTCCCGGGAACGTCTCTATCTGGCCGACACGGCCCTCGGCATCGTGGACGTGTTCGATCTGGACTCCGTCACCGGTGTCCTCACCGACCGTCGCCGCTTCGTCGAGTTCGGCGACACAGGGTTCTGGCCGGACGGCATGAGCGTCGACGACGACGGCATGCTGTGGATCGCGCTGGGACGAGCCGGGGCCGTCCACCGCTATCGCACCGACGGCACGCTCGACGGTGTGGTGGAACTTCCTACGTCCAATCCCACCTCGGTCGCCTTCGGGGGTGCCGACGGAGGAGATCTCTACATCACGACCTCCTGGTTCGATCTCCCCGAAGCCGAGCGCGCGGCGCAACCCGAGGCCGGAGCGATCCTCCGCTGCCGTCCAGGCGTGACGGGGCCCCCCTCCCCACGATATTCGGGCGCCCGGCCGTCGCCGTAGCCCGCTCTCCACCCCGACCCGAGAAAGGGTGACACGATGATCGAACGCATCGTTCTGTTCGGAGCCTCCGGCGATCTGACCAGTCGCCTGGTGATGCCGGCGGTCGCACAGCTCGCCGAGGCCGAACTTCTACCGCCGCAGCTCACCATTGTGGGTTCGGCGAACACGGACTGGTCGACCGAGCAGTTCCGCGAACACATCGCCGAGGGCCTCGATGCACACTCGACCGCGAAGCCGGCGGCGAAGGACGCCGTCGTGCGGATGCTCGGGTACGAGCCGGCCGACGTGACCCGGGCAGAGGACGTGTGCCGTGTGCTGGGTGACGACGGGCCGGACACCCTCGTCTATCTGGCGCTTCCGCCGAGCCTGCTCCGTGGGGTGCTGACGGCGCTCGCCGCGGCGAAACTGCGCCGATCCGATGCGGTGGCCGTCGAGAAGCCCTTCGGCACCGACTTGGAGTCGGCCCGCGAACTCAACGATCTCCTGCGGGTCCAGCTTCCCGAGCCGACGATCTTCCGCGTCGATCACTTCCTGTCCAACGAACTCGTCCGCCGGATCCTGGTGCTCCGGTTCCTCAACCGGGTCTTCGAGCCCACCTGGAACGCCGTGCACGTGGAGCGGGTGGACATCAGCTGGCTCGAGAGCCTGACCCTCGAAGGCCGGGCGGGATACTACGACGGTGCCGGCGCCATGAAGGACATGGTGCAGAACCATCTGATGGAGGTCATGGCGCTGGTGCTCATGGAACAGCCTGCTCGGATCGACCCCCACTCCTTCCGCGGAGTACGGGTCGAGGCGCTGCGGGCAGTGGCCACGCCGTCCGCGGAGACGCTGTGCAGGGATTCGGTCCGTGCCCGGTACACAGCCGGCACCATCGGGACCCGGCAGGTTCCCTCCTATGTGGACGAACCAGGAGTCGATCCCACCCGCAACACCGAGACGTATGCATCCTTGACCCTGGGGGTGAACAATCCTCGATGGGCCGGAGTGCCGTTCACCCTGCGGTCGGGCAAGGCTCTTGCCGCAGACACCGCCGAGATCGCGATTCACTACCGGGCAATGCCTGAATACCTGCTCGACCTGTGGCCGGGTGTCGAGCCGAATGTGCTCAGGCTCGGCCTCACCGAACCGTACGTGCGGCTGTCCACAAACCTCAACGGTCCGGACGATCGGGCCGCACACCAGGAGCTCGAGTTGATGGAGCCGGCGTCGGGACGGACTCCGTACGCCAATCTGCTCCTCGGGATGCTGCACAACAACCCGACGTTGTTCATTCGGGGCGACGAGGCCGAGGAAGCCTGGCGGATCGTCGATCCGGTGATGAAGGCGTGGGCGGCCGACGACGTGCCCATGCAGGAGTACGCAGCGGGAACCGAGCCCCCGGGCCCGTCGGCCCGAGACGATCGGCCGGGCCACCCTCGTTCCTGATCTCCCGAACGAGCGATGACCTTGTGCCCTACGCCACAGGCTGTCGTCGGCGGAACACTGTAGTCACGTAACTGCAGGAGTTTCGAGATGAACGCAGAGCAGCCCCTGGTCCTCCGGTTGTGGCGCCGCGCCCCGTGGAGCGGCAACCCGCTGATGCGACGATCCGAGCGATTCGAATCCGCACTCGTTCTGGTCGTCGCGATGTTCGTGCTCGTCATGGTGCCGCTCGCCGCCGCGTACGGGACGGCGACCTACGCCCGGGTCGGCCAGTTGGCGCTGGAGGAACGTCTGGAACGCCACCAAGTGACAGCGCTCCTCCTCGAGGGACCGGCTCCGACGGACGCCGGTTCGATGACGGACACTGCGACCCGGGGCCCGGGGGACCCGGACCGAGCGACCGCGCGGTGGACGACCGGCACCGGCGAAACGCGCACGGGGAAGGTGGAGACGCCCTTCGACGCGAAGCCGGGCGAGACGATCGACATCTGGATCGACTCCACCGGTGATCCCGTCACCGCGCCCAGGACGGGCTCGGACGGTGTCGTGGCCGGTGTCAGTGCCGCGCTCACGGTGTGGGGGGTCGGCTCCGGCATCGCCCTGCTGCTCCTCTACGGAGTTCATCGTGTCGGCGTGCGGCGGAGGATGTCGGCGCTGGATCGCGAATGGAACGACGGCGGAAGGAGCCCGGGATGGACGTTGGGTTGACCGCCCTGGGGTTTGCGGGCATGGGGTCTGCGGACCGGCCTGCAGCGCACATCCGGACACTCCGCAGCGCGGAGCGGATTCCTCGATCCGGTTGCCGGACAAGACTCTACGCGGGGAAGCCGAGATGAGCGACTGGGTTTGCCGTTTGTTGGTGTCGACGGAATCCGGCGACAGTCCGGCTCAACTGCATGTGGTGCTCCGTGACGATCTCACGGACGCGGAGGTGCTCGCCCGTGTCCTCGGCCTGGTTCACGAGTTCTATGGTCCCGGCGTGCAGGTCGACGACCTGAAGCCCGAGTCCTGGGCGCAGACCCGATCTGCGTCTCGGATCCGCAGTTCACCCGGCGGATGAGGGAATGGGGGCGTACAACAAGTTATTTCGCCACAGTTTCACCGAGCCACATCTCAGGAAAGGGGACGGGTCGTGTCCGAGGATATGCGTGTCGGTCAGGGCAGTGTCAGCCACAACAGCGTGGGCCGGAGCAGTGCCGGCGAGGGGAGCGTCAACGTCAAGCAGGGGATCGCGGCGGGCACTTCGATCGGTGCCGCCGTCATTCTCATTACCGTGGGCATTCTGCAACTGCTGCAGGGCATCGCCGCGGTGGCGGAGGACGAACTGTTCGTGGTGGGACAGGAATACACCTTCAAGTTCGATTTCACCGCCTGGGGTTGGATCCACATCGTCGCGGGTGCCGTCATGATCCTGGTGGGCATCGCTCTCATTACCGGAGCCACCTGGGCGCGAGTCGCGGCGATCGTCATCGCGGCCCTGTCGATCCTGCTCAACTTCATGTGGTTGCCGTACTACCCGTGGTGGTCGATTCTGGTCATCGCTCTCGACGTGGTGGTCATCTGGGCGGTATCGACCTGGAATCCACGGCTGGACTACTAGGTTCGACCGGAGGCCGGTCCGGCGTGTTCGGTCGGACCGGCCGCCGATCGGCGCGATGTGAAGGGGCGGGTCGTCTCGTGCCTCCAGGGCACGCTTCGTCTGTGCGCCGTGCCTCTGTGACCGAGTGGAAAGAGAAGACGATGGACAGCGACCTGACGCGCAGCGGCACGGGGACCGCTCCGCTCGACACCACCGAGCGCGCCGAACTGGAGCGATTACGGACAGAGGTGGCCGCGCTGCGCGCGCAGACGGCCGTCGCGCCCGAGGCTCCGGCGCCGCCGCCTCCCGCGCCGCGTCCGCCGCGGCACGCGCTGCGCTGGACGGCGGTGGCGATCTTGACCGTGCTGGTCGCTCTGCTGGCGATCACGTCGGTGACGGCGCGATTCGTACGCAGTGAAGTCCTCGACACGGACCGGTACGTCGCCACCGTGGCACCGCTGGGTTCGGATCCCGCGATCCAGACCGAGATCGCGGGCACGGTCACCGACGAGATCTTCGCGCGCGTGGACGTCGAAGGGCTGACCGCCGACGCGCTGACGGCCCTGACCGATGCGGTTCCGGCGACCGCGGATGCGCCCCGGGTGGACCGGGCGGTCGAGGGATTGGCGCCGGTGATCGCCGGTCAGGCGCGCAACTTCGTGTACGAGACGGTGCTGTCGCTGGTGCAGACCGGCCAGTTCGAGGATCTGTGGATCCAGGCCAACCGCGCCGCGCATACCGCGTTGGTGGCGGTGGTCACCGGCAATGTCGGTCCGTCGTCGGTGACGGTGGACGAGAGCGGCACGGTCAGCATCTCCCTCGGCACCGTCATCGACAACGTTCAGGCTCGTCTGCTGGACAGAGGATTCACCTTCGCCGAGAAGATCCCGGACATCGACAAGCAGTTCGTGCTGTTCCAGTCGCCGGAGCTGGTCAAGGCGCAACGGGCGGTCAACGCACTCGACACGGCCTCGGACGTGCTGCCGTGGCTCACGATCGCCGCCGCCGTGGCCGCGGTGGCCGTGGCCCCACCCGGCCGTCGCCGTCGTGCCCTCGCGTTCGTCGGCGCGGCACTGCTCGTGGGGATGCTGATCCTCGCGATCGCGCTCATCGTCGGTCGAGCGCTCTATCTCGACAATATTCCTCCGGACGCACTGTCCCCGGACGCCGCCACGGCGATCGTCGACACCGTGCTGGTGCCCTTGCGGAACGCGCTGCGGGCGGTGGCGGTTCTGGGCCTCGTGATCGCGGTCGGGGCGTATCTGACCGGGGGATCGGCCTCCGCGGCCGCCGTCCGCCGTGGGTTCGGACGAGGCATGGACGCGGTGCAGCGGGCCCGCAAGACGCGGCCACCGAACCAGGTGGAAGCCGGCGCGTACCGGGCTCGGACCGCGTTGCGGCTCGCCATCATCGGCATTGCCGCGCTGATGTTGATGTTCTGGCGGTATCCGACCGGTCTCGTGGTCGTGTGGGTCGTTCTCGGTGCTCTGCTGGCCCTGCTCGCGCTCGAGGTGCTGATCCGGCCGGCCCGAGCCTGGGAGCAACCGGCGGAGGACGCGATGTCGGCACCGCCGACGAAGGACGCGATGTCGGCACCGCCGACGAAGGACGCGACGTCGGTGCCCCCGACGAAGGACGCGACGTCGGTGCCCCCGACGGACGAACAGCCGACGGACGAACAACCGACGGAGAAACTCCCGGGCTCGAAGACCGGGGCGTGAGTCCGATGGATACCGTCCCCGGCGACGAGGTGCCGCCCTCGCGCACGTGGTGGGCTCGGGCGGCGTTCGTCGCCGTCATCGGTGCGGCCGCCGTTCCGGTGATCGTCGCGGGCCTGCGCGGAGCCGTCGCACTCCTGGCGGTGAGCGTGGCAGTGGCGGTGGTGATGGTCGCGGCTGCGTACTGGTTCCTCGCGACCCGGGGACTGCTGCGGGTGCTGTCTCTGGGCCTGGCCGTGCTCGCACCGCTCGTCCTGCTCGTGTTCGTGCGGGAGCACCAGCTCTGGGTCGTGCTGGTGTCGGTTGCGCTGGTGCTGCTCGCCCTGGTGTGTGCGAGGGCGGCGCTGCGACCCGACGCAGTGCACGGGATGCCCGAGTATCCCGCCGCGCCGGTCCGCCGGCCGTTTCTCGTGATGAATCCCCGGTCCGGCGGCGGCAAGGTCGTGAAGTTCGATCTGCAACGCAAGGCCGAGGAGCTCGGTGCCGAGGTGGCACTGCTCGCCGGACCGGTCCCCGTCGACGTCGAGGTCCTGGCCCGGCAGGCGGTGGAGCGTGGCGCCGACCTGCTCGGTGTCGCCGGAGGAGACGGGACACAGGCCCTGGTGGCGGCGATCGCGGCCGAGCACGGTCTGCCGTTCCTGGTGATCAGCGCCGGCACGCGGAACCACTTCGCCCTGGACCTGGGACTGGATCGGGAGGACCCGGCCGCAGGGCTGGATGCGCTGCGTGACGGTGTGGAACTCCGCGTCGATCTCGGCAGGATCGGGGGACGGGTGTTCGTCAACAACGCCTCGTTCGGCGTCTACGCCGACGTGGTGCAGAGCCCGGAATACCGGGACGACAAGACCGGGACGGCGCTACGGATGATGCCCGACCTGCTCGCCCGGGACAGCGTCACCCGGCTGCGTGCCCGCATCGACGGTGACACGACGGTGGAGGGCGCGCAGGCAGTCCTGGTGAGCAACGGCCCGTACGCGACCGACGACCTCGCGGGGTTGGGACGCCGGCCACGTCTGGATCGCGGGGTGCTCGGAGTGGTGGCGATCTCGGTGGCGGGCGCCGGGCAGGCAGTCGGCCTGCTGCGCCGTGCCCACAGCCGGGGGCTGGTTCAGCGCGCGGCCACCGAGGTGGTCGTCGACGCGGAGGTACCGGAGATACCGGTCGGCGTGGACGGGGAAGCGTTGATGTTGCCCACGCCTGTGCGATGCACCGTCGAGCCGCAGGCGCTGCGGGTGCGGGTGCCCCGGCACCGTCCGGGAACCCTCGTCTCGGCACCCACCTGGGACTGGGTGCGGCTCCGGGACCTGGCCTGGCGGCCTCAGCGCTCGTCGTCGGTCTCGTCGGGCCTGCGCTGACCCTCGCCGGGCCGTGCGCCCACCGGTCGGCGCGGCAGCGATCCGGTGCCGAAGAGTGCGGCGACGGTGATCAGCGCCGTGACGGCGAAGGCCACCTGCAGGGCCTCGAGCCGCGCGTCCGAGTTGACCTCGACGATCGCATCCGCGGTGGCCTCGTCCACCCCGGCCTCGTCCAGCGCACCCTCCAACTGGGTGTCGGACAGGAACGGCACCCCGGCAGCCATGTCCGTGGTGGCCTGCTGTTGCACCGATTCCGGCACGGCCGGGTTGTTCTCGATGCCGGCGATCGCGGAGGTGGTCAGGGTGGCGATCAGGATGGAGCCGATCAGGGCGGTCCCCAGTGACGCGCCGAGATTGGTCGCCGTGTTCTGCAGACCGCCGACCTCGGCGCTCTGCGAGTCCGGCACCGCGGACACCGTGACCGCACCGAGCTGGGAGGCCAGCGCACCCAGTCCGAGACCCATCAGCAGCATCGGGATCGAAACGACCGCCGCATTTGCGCCGGGATCCATTCCACCCACGAGGATGAGGATGCCGACGACCATGATCCCGAGGCCGATCCGGACGATGCGCCGGGGATTCGCCTGGGGTCGCAGCTTGGGGATGCCGACGGCCGCCAGGACCAGAGCGATCGACAGCGGAAGGATCCGCACACCCGTCTCGAGCGCACTGAGTTCGAGGACCACCGACAGGAACAGGGGGACGGAGAAGAACACCCCGGCCTGAATGAGGAATTGGGCGAAGAACATGCTCAGCCCGCCGGTGAGCTGGCTGTTCCTCAGCAGCGCGGGGTCGACCAGCGGTTCGCCGCCCGTCTTCGCCAGATACGTCTCCCGGCGAAGGAACAGGTAGAGCACGAGGAGTCCACCCAGCAGCAACCAGATGACGGGGGACAGTCCCAGGATCGCCGGTCCGCCGGGTTTGGTTTGGATCCAGCCCCATTCGCTCGAGCGCAGCACGCCGTAGACGAACATTCCCAGGCCGGCGACCGACAGGAGCGAGCCGACGAGGTCGAGCCGGATCCGCTGCGGTGGAATGTCTTCCACGCGACGCAGCGCGAGCAGGATCAGGACGACGATGACGACCTCGCCGAAGAAGACGTAGCGCCAGGACGCGAACGTGGTCACCGCCCCACCGAGCAACGGCCCCACCGCGACTGCCGCGGCACCCGCCGCGGCTACCAATCCGTAGGCGGCGGGGCGGCGTTCGGCGGGGAAGTTCGCCGCCACCAGGGAAACGATCGCGGGCATGATCAAGGCGGCGCCGATGCCCTCGAGCAGGGACCAGCCGATGAGGAGGACGGTGAGATTCGGCGCGATCCCGGTGACGAACGAGCCGGCGCCGTAGATGATCAGGCCGAGCCCGAACGCGCGGCGCCGCCCGAGGATGGTGCCGATCTTGCCGCCGGTGATCATCAAGCTGGCCATCACCAGGGTGTAGAGGGTGATGGCGGTCTGGATGCCGGTGATGGTGGTGCCCACGTCCGCGGCCACGGTCGCCATCGACACGTTCATCACGGAGCTGTCGAGCGTCATCAGGAACTGCCCCGCAGCCAGTACCGCGAGCACCAGTGCGGAACCCGAGGCCACCGCCGGCCCCTTCGGCGAACTGTCGAGACTCATGGCATCGACCTCTCGGGTTACACCGGCTCGAGCGGCCGGAACGGCCGGATGTCGTTGCCCGCGGGGCCGACCACGGCGGCGGAGGACTCGGGCATCTCGTTCCATGCGCCCGGCAGATCGCGGAGCGGTTCGGACACGACGAACCGGGCGTCGATGCCCAGACGATGGAACATCTCCACCTCGGGGTGCAGCTCGCGGAGCTTGGCGACCTCGGTGGAGTAGAACAGCGACCGGGTCCGGCCCTCGCTGGAGTAGCGGAACACCCAGATGGTGTCGCCGGCCGTGGTGGCCACGGTCATCTGCACGGGATCGTCGATGCCGTGGCTGCGGGCGACCTTCTCCACCATCCCGACCGCACGGCCGACCGCGGTGAACGGATCGTCCTGGAGACCGAACGTGAGAGCGAGGAAGAACAGCACCTCGGAGTCCGTGGTACCCGCGATGTCCGGGTACAGCGACGGATCCACGGCCATCATCAGTTCCCGCTTGATTTCCCGGAAGCCGAGGATCTCGCCGTTGTGCATCCACAGCCATTCCTCGTGCCGGAACGGGTGGCAGTTGCTGCGCTGCACCTGCGTGCCGGTCGAGGACCGCACGTGCGCGAACAGCAGCGGGGTGCGGATCTGCCCGGCGATCTCCCGCAGGTTGTGGTTGTTCCACGCCGGATCGATGCTCTTGAACATCGCTGGATCGGAACCTATTCCGTACCAGCCGATTCCGAATCCGTCACCGTTGGTGGTGGTGGCTCCGAGATGGGAGTGCAGGCTCTGGTCGATGAGTGAATGCTCGGGTTTGAACAGCAGATCCTCCACGAGGATCGGCTCGCCCGAGTAGGCCATCCATCTGCACACCCGACCATTGAAGCACCCGGGTGTCGCCCCCGGGCCGGAAAGAAGGCAGCGGGTTCACCCGCGGTCACCGCGGCATGCCGGTCCGCCCGAGATCGAGAACCCTGCCCGTGGCGGCACCGTCGTCGACCGCAATGCCGCGGCTGCCACCGGGGACGATCACCGATCCGCGGTCGAGTCCCGTCCCGGCTTTACACTCCTCGCGCCGACGCAGTGGGTGCCGCCGCGACGGATGCCGACGTGCCGTTGCCGACGAGGCCGGAGGTGGGCGCCACCGGTGTGCGCTGGGCGGCCGCTGCCGCGGTGGCTTCGTGTTCGAGGAACGTCTTCAGTTCGCCGATGGCACTCATCATGGGGGCCGGGAACACCACGGTGGTGTTCTTCTCGACCCCCAGCTCCACCAGGGTCTGCAGGTTGCGCAGTTGCAGGGCCAGGGGGTGGGCCATCATCGTGTCGGAGGCGTCTCCGAGTGCGGCGGCCGCCATCGACTCACCTTCCGCCGCGATGATCTTGGCGCGCTTCTCCCGCTCGGCCTCGGCCTGACGGGCCATGGCACGTTTCATGCTGTCGGGAAGCTGGATGTCCTTCAACTCCACCAGGGTCACCTCCACGCCCCATTCGAGGGTGGAGACGTCGAGGAATTCTCGAATGTGGACGTTGATGACGTCGGTCTCCGACAACGCCTCGTCGAGGGTGTGCCGGCCGACCACCCTGCGCAGCGTGGTCTGGGCGATCTGATCGATCGCAGCGGCGACGTTTTCGATCGCGACGACCGACTTCACGGCGTCGATGACACGGAAATAGGCGACTGCGGAGATGTCCACGCTGACGTTGTCGCGCGTGATGATCCCCTGGGACTGGATCGGCATCGTGACGATCCGCAACGACACCTTCGTGAGGCGGTCGACGATGGGGATGATCAGATGCAGGCCGGGTTCCTTCACTCCGATCAGCCGGCCGAACCGGAAGAGCACGCCCTTCTCGTATTGGGTGACGACGTGCACCGATTGTGACAACACGAACATCACCACGACGAGGAGCACGGCGGCGAGGATGATCCAGGCGGTCACGACGTTCCTCCCATCCCGCAGCAGGTCGCGGTTGCCTTCACCGTGCGCTCGTGGACCGCGGCCGGGAAGGGTCGAAAGTCACCGCCGGGGCGGATCGGCGAGTTCGAGACCGTCCGCGCCGGGTCCGTACGAGACCGGGCGCAACACCGGAGAAAACATACCCCCTCGGGTATATTGGTCGGGACGTGCAGTGAGAGGAGCGAGGAGATGACATCGGCGGACTTCGTCGACGGGATCGAAGTGCTGTGGCGACCCGGGTGCCCGTTCTGTTCGCGGCTGCGCCGGGCCCTGCGCCGACGCGGCATCGACACCCGCGAGATCGACATCTGGCAGGACCGCGCGGCCGCGGGGCGGGTCCGTGCGGTCACCGGCGGCGACGAGACCGTGCCGACCGTCTTCGTGGGACGGGTCGCCCTGGTCAATCCCGGGGTGCGCGAGATCGAGGCCGCGATCGAGCGGGAACTCCCCGAGCGGGCCGGCGAACTGCTCCCGTTACCGGTGTCTCGTCCCCGGAAGCTGTTGTCCCGAATCGGCTTCCCGCTCCGAGACTGACGCGCCCGACCACCCGTACCGACGACCGAAGGAGTCGCAGTGCCGGAAAACCAACTCGACGAAGAACTCTGGGACGAGCGCTACCGTTCCCGTCCCGCGCTCTGGAGCGGTGAGCCGAACCGTCACCTCGTGGGGGAGGCGGCCGAACTCGGGCCCGCCCTCGCCCTCGACGTCGGCTGCGGCGAGGGCGCGGACGCCATCTGGCTCGCGCGGCGCGGCTGGCGGGTCGACGGCGTGGACGTGTCCGGCGTCGCCCTGCAACGCGCCGCCGAGCACGCGGATCGGGCCGGCGCCGAGATCGCCGGGCGCATCACGTGGCTGCACGAGAACCTCACCGCGTGGGATCCGGGCCGGGGGCGGTACGACCTGGTCTCCGCGCAGTACATGCACCTGCCGCAACCGGAACGCGACGTCCTCTTTCGTGGGCTCGCGGAGGCGGTCGCTCCCGGCGGTACCCTCCTCGTCGTCGGCCATCACCCCTCCGACCTGCAGACCACCGTGCCGCGCCCGCCGCGGCCCGAGCTGTTCTTCACGGGAGCGGACGTCGTGGCGCTGCTCGATCCCGACGGCTGGAACGTCGTCACCGAGGCCGCCGTCGCGCGGTCGGTCACCGACCCGGACGGACGCGCCGTCACCGTGCACGACACGGTGGTCAGGGCCCGGCGGCGCTGATCGCGCCACCACGTCGCGAACGTCGTCGTCGGGCGGTCTCCCTCAGGCCAGGGCGAGGAAGAGGCGCTCGAGCTGTTCCTCGGTGAGCCGGTCCGGGCACGTGTCGTCCCCCTCGTCGAGCATGCACCGACGAAGCTGCGCGGCAACGATCTTGAACCCGGCACGGTCGAGCGCCCGGGAGACGGCGGCGAGCTGGGTCACCACGTCCCGGCACTCGCGGCCGGATTCGAGCATGGCGATGACGCCGGCGAGCTGCCCCTGCGCGCGGCGCAGCCGGTGCAGCACCTGCGTATCGGCTTCGGGGGTGACGGCGGTCCTGGAGACGGGGTCGACGGGAGTGTTCATCGTGGTGCTTCCTGCGGTAGGGGACGAGGTTCGAAGGGATACCCCATGGGGTACTTGACATACCCTAGGGGGTATGTGGCAGGGTTGTCCATATCGAGGACGAAATCGACTCAAACGGAGGAACCACGATGATTCTCGAGCAGTACTACATCGAGTGCCTGTCGCACGCGTCGTACCTGATCGGTGACGAGAGCACCGGCCGGGCGGTGGTGGTCGATCCGCGCCGCGATGTCACCGAGTACCTCGACGACGCGCGCAGGCACGGGCTGCGCATCGAGGGTGTGATCAACACCCATTTCCATGCGGACTTCGTCTCCGGGCATCTCGAGCTGCTCGAGGCGACCGGGGCGTGGATCGGGTTCGGGGAGGCCGCCGAGGCGGACTACCCGATCCGCCGGCTGCGCGACGGCGAGCACCTCTCGCTCGGCGAGGTGGACCTCGAGATCCTGGCCACCCCGGGGCACACCTGGGAGTCGATCTCGGTGCTGGTGCGCGAGCATCCGGGGGCGACCCCGGCCGCGGTGCTGACCGGGGACTCGTTGTTCATCGGCGATGTGGGCCGCCCGGACCTGGTCAACCTGGGTGATTCGTCGACCGAGGATCTGGCGCGGGCGATGTACCACACGGTGCACGAGAAGCTGCTGACCCTGCCCGATGCGGTCACGGTGCTGCCCGCGCACGGCGCCGGCTCCTCGTGCGGGAAGAACCTGTCGGCCGAGCTGACCTCCACGATCGGGGAGCAGCGGGTGAGCAACCCGTCGGTGCAGCCGATGAGCGAGGAGGCGTTCGTGGCGTTGGTCACCGAGGGGCAGCCGGCCGCCCCGGCCTACTTCTCGGTCGATGCCGGGTTGAACAAGAGCATCCATCCGCTGCTCGACCAGGGGCGCAGCATCCCGGAGCTGAGCCCGGCGCGGGTGCGGGCCGAGCTGGCCGCCGGGACCCGGGTGCTCGATGCGCGCAGCGTGGACGACTTCGCGGCCGGGCATCTGCGCGGGTCGGTCAACGTCGGGTTCGACGGCCGGTTCGCCGAGACCGGCGGGATGGTCGCCGAGGTGGGGGAGCAGATCGTGTTGATCACCTACCCGGGGGAGGAGCAGGACGCGGCGGTGCGGCTGGCCCGGATCGGGTCGGACAACGCGGCCGGTTACCTCACCGTCGACCACGACGGGGTGTTCCCGGCGGAGCTGGCGGATCTGGTGCAGCCGGCGGTGCGTACCACCGTCGCGCAGCTCGACGAGTTGCTGGCCGCCGAGGCGGTGACGCTGGTCGACATCCGCAATCCCGGTGAACGCGAGTTCGGGGTGATTCCGGGGGCGGTGCCGATCCCGTTGGCGCAGCTGCGGACCCGGCTCGGGCAGGTGCCGACCGGCAAGCCGATCGTGGTGCACTGCGCCGGCGGGTGGCGCTCGAGTGTGGCCGCGTCGCTGCTGCGGGCGCAGGGCTTCGACAACGTCTCGGACCTGCTCGGCGGCTACAACGCCTGGGCCGAGGCCCACGTCCCCGCCTGATCCCGGATCTTCCGAAACCCACGGCAGCCCGCCCCTGGCAGACCAGGGGGCGGGCTGCCGTCGCTCTGCGCCGCACCCGTCCGGTCCGGAGAAGGTCGTGACCGGCTGGGACCATGCCCGGTGACGGTCCGGTCGGCGACAGGGCGGCATGCCTGCTCTCAGCTCCGGTAGGTTCGTGCGGTGATCCGGGCACCCTGCGAATGCAGGACTCGGCAGATCGACGCGGGTCGCGTGTCCCTCGGCCCTCATCGTGTCGATGAAGCCCATCATCTCCGGTTGCGGGGGTCGAGTTTTCCCAGGAACAAAGTTGTTGCAGCGCTTAGGATTGCGACATCCTCACGCAGCCTCTTGTTCTCTGCCTCCAAACGCTCGAGCTCGGCGTTCTCCGCGCTGGTGAACCCGGGTCGGGTGCCGGCGTCGACGTCGGCCCGCGCGACCCGTCAACGCACCGACTCCGTTCCCACACCCACCTGCTTGGCCGCCGCCGCACACGCAGCGGTCACCGAGGGGTACTGGTCTCGGTGCTCTGTCACCGGGCGCACCGCACGGGCACGCAGTGCGGCGTCGATCTTCTTCGGCATGGTGCTCATCCTTCCGATTCACAAGGATGCGGCATCAAACCAGGATGTGACATCAAACCCTGGGCGCTTCACCCTGCAATTCTCCCGGCCGGTCGGTGCTCCATGTCAGATGGGCGTCCAGGTCGTAGGTCCAGGGAAGTCCGGCGTTCTTCCATCCGTTTTTCATACGTTTGCCGTGATAGGCGCTGTGCGGGTCATCCACGAGTCCGCCCTCCATCCCGTCGAGGACGTTGTGGACGTTCTCGAAACCGGCATCTGCCAGGGCGTCGACCGCGCGTGCGCTGCGTTCCCCGGAACGGCACATCAACAGGAGGGTGTCGGTGCGGGAGTACAAGCTCATCACGCGGGGCACGAAGTTGGGATTGGGTTCTGTAAGGGGCTCGTTCCTCTGTGTGTCCCATTGGTAGGTCAGGAAGACCAAAGGGAGGTTTCTCGCCGTCTCGACGTGGCCCACGAACAGATATTCTTCCGGTGTTCGGACATCGATGATGCTGGTGTGGCGCGGCTGGGTCATTTGCAGCTCGTAGGCCTGAGGGGCTGTCACGTACAGACCGAGGCGCGTCTGTTGCTTCTCTGGTATTGCGGAGGTCTTCTGTCCTGCGCGAGGGAGCGAAGAGCGACTGACTGCTTGCTGACGTTCGGGCATTGACGTATCTCCTGGTTCTCCTCGGCGGTACCAGCGGGGCGAACGACCCACAGCCGGTGCGGGCGAGAAGCCCGTCGTTCGCCGCCAGGTCCCGGTCGGAATCCGCGGTCACGCGCGGTCATGATTGGGGAAGTGATTTCGGACAGGGCCGAGACCCCCGCTCATCATGTGCGGGGGCCTCGGCCCGGGCCGGTGCAGACGACGAATTGCTGATCGAGCCTGCCCTCAGAACGGCTTGTCGCCGACGATCGTCGCGCGTTCCATCTTCCGAACCGCCGGCCAGTAGTCCTGGACCGCGTAGTGCTGGGTGCAGCGGTTGTCCCAGATCGCGACGCTGTTCTTCGTCCAGCGCCAGCGAACCTGGTACTCGGGGATTGCCGCACGGCTGATCAGGTAGTTGAGCAGGTTGCCGGCGGCGGGGGCGTAGTCCGCGCCGTAGCGCACGTTCTGTGGCGTGTGGAAGTTGACGAAGTTCGTGGTGACCGCGTTGACGTAGAGGATCTTTTCCCCGGTCTCCGGATGGGTGCGCACCACAGGATGCTCCGCGTCGGGGTATTGCTCCTTCAGCTCGAGGCGCTGTTCCATCGGCTTGGAGGCACCGAAAACAGCTTCGAAGCTGTGACGGGCCCGCAAGCCGTCGATCTGTTCCTTGACGCTCTCGGGCAACCCCCGGTACGCCTCGGCCATGTTCACCCAGATCGTGTCGCCCCCCACTTCGGGAGTCTCGACGCAGCGCAACACAGATCCCATCGAGGGGAACTCCCGCCAGGTCGTGTCGCTGTGGAAGATGTTCTCGATATGCTCCGGCTTGCTGTCGAGGTCCTTGTAGAGCAGTGCCAAGCCGGATTCGTTGCCCGTATTCGGGTTGTACCCTTCGAGCTCACCGAACCGTCTGGCGAAGGCGAGATGGTCGGCGCGGGTGATGTTCTGGTCACGCAGGAACAGGACCTTGTACTCGAGCAGGAGTCTTTTCACCTCGGCGAACAGAGCGTCGTCGCGTGCGATGTCGGCGAGGTTGACGTCGAACAGTTCAGCGCCGATGTGGCAGGTGAGCGGCTTGGCTTCGATCGTAGCCCGCGGAACGTCGCCGGCTGCCGCGGCGGCTGTGTGCTTTGCGCTCGGAAGAGTGTCGGTCATGGCTTTCTCCTTGGTGTGGGTTGCAATGGTGTGGCTGTTCCGACCCGTTCGGTTCGGGCCGCGAAGTCCGCGGAACGGTGGGAGAGTCAGACGCAGAGAACCGAGGAACCGATGCTGCGGCCCGCTTCGAGGTCCCGGTGGGCCTGCGCTGCGTCGGGTAGGGCGTAGCGCTGATTGATGTCGATCTTGATGCGGCCGGTCTCGACATGGTCGAACAACTCGTTCGCAAGCTCGGCACGCTCTGTCGGGTCGGCGAGATAGTCCGCCAGCGCGGGTCGGGTGACGAAATGCGACCCCTTGGTCGCGAGTTGCAGGGCATCGATCGGTGGAATCGGGCCGGATGCGGTACCGAAACACACCAGCAGGCCCCGCCGTTCGAGCGAGTCGAGGGAGGCGGCGAACGTGTCCTTGCCGATGCTGTCGAACACGACCGGTACACCGACACCGTCGGTCAACTCCCGCACCCGCGCGGCTACATCCTCCTTTCGGTGGAAGATGACGTGATCGCAGCCGTAGGCGCGAGCCACTTCGGCTTTGTGATCATTGGAGACGGTGCCGATCACACGCAGTCCGAGCAGTTTCGCCCATTGCAGGAAGATCAGGCCGACCCCGCCGGCTGCGGCGTGCAGAAGAACGGTCTCGCCAGGCGCGAGCGGATGAATGCGGCGCAGAAGATAGGCCGCGGTGAGGCCGCGGGTGGTCATTGCGGCCGCTGTCTCGGAGGAGATCGCGTCGGGCAGTCCGATCAGGGAGGTCGCCGGCATCACCCGCTCTGTGCTGTAGGCACCCAAGGGACTGTGTGCATAGGTGACGCGATCACCGACGGCAACGTGCGATACGCCGTCGCCGACGGCCTCCACGACGCCGGCCGCCTCGATCCCGAGTCCGGCGGGAAGTACGGCCGGGTAGTAGCCGGTGCGGAAGTAGGTGTCGGCGAAGTTGACTCCGACCGCCGTGTGCCGGATCCGGACTTCCCCGGGTCCTGGTGTCCCGACGTCGACCTTCTCCCATCGCAGTACCTCGGGACCGCCGGGTTGATAAAAGCGGATCGCGTGCGCCACGGGAGTCTCCGTTTCGACTGGACCCGACGCTCGGCCGGATCATGGTTCTGGTGTGCGATTCACGGGGCCGTTTCCACCGGGCCCCGGCGTCCTCGATGTTTCGGCATCGACGCAGTTCTGCCGGCCGGCAACCGACGTGAGTTCCCTCGGGGATCCCCAGCACACGGCGAGCCGGCACCGTGTGGAAGTTCCTTTTTCGGGTCCGGTGTTCATGTGCTCCCCTTCGGGGCGAGCATCTGACCTCGTTGGGGGTTACGGCAAAGGTTAGGAGGGCGACCCAGCTCACGTCTTGACCGTGGGTGGCAGAATCATTGATCATCTGTGGCGCATCGTAGGAGGACTGATGACTCTGCTCGTGCGTAACGCGGTCCTGAACGGTTACCTGGACCTTGCCCGGTCCCTGGGAGTCGACCATCTTCCGCTGTTGAGGAGGGTGGGACTACACCCTGCCGACCTGGTGGTGCACAACCAGTGGATCGCGGTCGACACGGTCGCCGAGCTGTTGCACCTTTCCGCCGCCGCCGCGTCCGTCGAGGCGTTCGGGCTTCGTCTGGCGGAGAATCGGCGCCTGTCCAATCTGGGTCCGATCAGCCTCGCCGCCCGCGAGGAACCCGACGTCCGCAGCGCGCTGAGCATGATCAGCCGCTACGAGCACCTGCACAGCGAGGCACTGCACATCCGAGTGTTCGAGCTCGACGGGCTCGCCACGGTCAAGGTCGATCTCGACCTGAGTGCGGATACCGAAGGTCGGCAGCTCATCGAGCAGACCGTCGGCACGGTTGTTCGTATCGTCCGCACGCTCGTGGGCGTCCACTGGAAGCCGGTCACCGTCTGCTTCACCCACATGCCCCCGACCGACCTGACCATCCATCATCGCGTCCTCGGTTACGCGATCCGATTCGGCGCTGACTTCAACGGGCTCGTGCTGTACTCCGCGGAACTCGACGCGCCAAATACCCTGTCCGATCCTCTGTTCCGACCGTTTGCGCAGCAATACATCGAAGCGATCGCTCCTGCCCGGAGCGCCGACGAACTCGATCGCATCCGGAATCTGATCGAGGCGCTGCTCCCCACCGGACGCTGCTCGCTCCAGCAGGTCGCGCACACCCTGGGCATCGACCGCAAGACCGTTCACCGGCACCTCGCGAAATCGAACGAGACCTTCTCGTCGATTCTCAACTCCGTCCGTATCAAGCTGGCCCGTCAGTACGTCGGACGCCAGAGCCGTTCCTTGACGGAAGTCGCGCAGTTGCTGGGATTCTCCGAACTGTCGGCGTTCTCGCGGTGGTTCCGCAGGGAGTTCGGCACCAGTCCGAAGGCCTGGCGGGCAATTCGTCCCGACGCCTGATCTCGATCCACCGTCTCGGCCGTGGTGACCGGCTTTCCCGGGCGGCGCACGGACCGGCTGCCACTGTGCGCTCTCGGACGCAAACGGAGTCGACGGCCGGAGACGAACTGAAAAGTCCGCGCCCCGGGCCGCGTCTCGTCTCGGGAATCCGGCTACGGAGAACACGCATAGGCGTGTTTCCCGGTACATGCCACATCATGTCAATCGAAGTGCCACTATCGGTCAAGAAGTACCTACAGCGCTCGGATAATGTGACGCGTGCCACCTTCATATGCTGGCCTACCGCGCCACCGTCCCTCCTGGAGTGCCTCTTGACTACCGACATCCCGACTTCCCCTACGCCCGTGGTCGATTCGATGCGTGAACGTGGCGGCTGGAATCCCATGTGGGACCAGCTGTTCGACTGGGATCCGGAAGGGACCGAGCACTTCATGGCCTTCGCCACGGCGCCGGTGCGACGAGGTGTGCTCTCTCCCCAGGTGGTGGAACTGTTGAGCATCGCCATCGACGCCGCCTGCACCCACATGTATGCGCCGGGGGTCCGTCGGCACATCCGCGCCGCCCTCGAACTGGGAGTGACCCGGGAGGAGATCCTCGCCGTGCTGCAGTACGCCAGTGCGGTAGGGATCCACGCCTGCAATCTCGGCGTTCCGATCCTCGCCGAGGAACTCGCCGCCTACGAGGGGCGCGCCGGCGGACAGTGACACGCCACCCACGTAACACCTCACAACGATAAGGACGATCATGCACTACCTCGACGATTCGCTGCTGCCCGAGAACCAGGAAAAGCTCGTCATCCAGGTCGCCCCGTACGGTCCGGAGTTCCTGCCCGGGGACTCGGACGACATCCCGGTGACGATGGACGAGCAGATCCAGAAGGCGGTCGACTGCTACAACGCCGGCGCGCAGGTGCTGCACGTGCACGTGCGCGAAGAAGACGGCCGCGGCTCGAAGCGGCTCGAGATGTTCAACGAGATGCTCGCCCGGCTGCGCGAGGCGGTGCCGGAGATGATCCTGCAGGTCGGCGGGTCGATCTCGTTCGCCCCGCCCAAGGACGGCGAGGCGGCGAAGTGGCTGCCCCACGACACCCGTCACATGCTGGCCACCCTGGACCCGGCCCCGGATCAGGTGACCATCGCCATCAACACCAACCAGATGAACCTGGTCGAGTTGATGACCGACGACGACATCGCCGGAACCTCGTTCCAGGACCCGGCGATCTACAAGGCCTACCGCGACATGACCGTCGAGGCCGGCCCCGACTTCTACCTCGAGCACCTGCGCCGCCTCACCGACGCCGGTATCCAGCCGCACTTCATGCTCGGAAACCTGGCACAGCTCGAGACCGTGGAGCGGCTGATCCGGCGGGGTCACTACACCGGTCCGCTGGTGCTGAACTACGTCGCGATCGGCGGCGGCGCAGCCGGCGTGCACCCGGCCGATCTGATCGAGTTCATCCGCCGCACCCCCGACGGCGCGGTGCTGACCATCGAGTCGATCATGCGTCACGTCATCCCGATGTGCACGATCGCGATCGCGCTCGGCCAGCACGTGCGGGTGGGCATCGAGGACAACCTGTGGGGTCGCAAGGGCGAGCGCCGGACCTCGGTCGAACAGATCGAGCAGATGGTGCGTATCGCCGGTGAGCTCGGCCGCGAGGTGGCCACCTGCAAGGACGCGCGCGAGATCTACAAGCTCGACGAGACCTACGCCGACACCGACACCGCCCTGGCCAAGCTCGGCTACGCGCCGAACCGCAAGCCCGGCCAGCTCGGCTTCCTGCACCACGCCTGAATGATCACCGACAGGTGATCCGCGCCTGAACCCCGGGGGCGCGCAGCCGACACGGTTCCGCGCCCCCGGTACCCGCGGGGCCACGGGTCCCCGCTCCCGGTCCCAATCGGCCATAGGAGAGCCCATGGGCACACACATCACCACGACCACCGATGACCCGGCCGCCGCCCCGACCACGTCGAGCCGTAAGTCGCGAATCTACCCCTGGGTCGTCTTCGTTCTCATCTTTGGTTTGCTGTTGTCGGACTACATGTCCCGTCAGGTTCTCAGCGCCGTCTTTCCCTTCCTCAAAGAGGAATGGGCACTCTCTGATTCGGAGCTCGCCGCGCTCAACAGCGTGGTCGCACTGATGGTCGGCCTGTGTGCCATCCCCCTGTCCCTACTGGCGGATCGATGGGGCCGCCTCAAGAGCGTGATCTTGATGGCGACGATATGGAGTGCGGCCACCCTCATGTGCGCCGTGGCCACCAGTTACGGCCAGATGCTCGGTGCGCGGTTCCTCATCGGCGTCGGAGAGGCCGCCTACAGCAGCGTGGGCCTCGCTCTGTTGCTCACGATCTTCGCTCCCGGAAGACGTTCTGCTGTCAGTGGCGCGTTCTTGGCAGGCTCGCCGATCGGCTCGGTGGTAGGTGTCATGCTCGGTGGGGTCATCGCCGTCCACGTCGGTTGGCGCTGGTCGTTTGCGTCCCTGGCGATCCTCGGATTGATCCTGGTGGCGCTGTTCCGTGCCGTGGTCACCGAACGTCGGCTGGCGGAATACCGATACTCGGACCCAGCCGAGGCGCAACAGACAGCAGCGCAAGGCTATCGCGCCCCCTTGTCGAGCCTGATCACCAACCCGGCGGTGCTCTGCGCCTATATCGGTGGAGGGCTGTTGGTTTTCACCCCCGCGGTGTTGATGGCATGGCTGCCGAGCTTTTTCAATCGCTACTATGACATGGTCCCGGACCGGGCCGGGGCGATGGCAGCACTGTTCATCTTGTGCATCAGCGTCGGAATGCCGCTGTGTGGCCTGATCACCGATCGGATCAGTCGGATCGTCCCGATACGCAAATGGCTCGTTTCGGCGATCTTCTGTCTCCTGTCGGCGGTCCTGCTGCTCACCGGTTTCGCCGCCGAACCAGGAGTGCCGCAGCTGGTGATGCTCGCGGCAGGAGCATTCTTCTCCAACGGGGCCTTCGGACCGGTAACCGCACTCGTAGCCGATCTGACCCACGCCAGTCTCCGCGCCACGGCTCTCGGCACAGCTATCCTGTTCTACAACTTGCTGGGGTTGGCGCTGGGTCCGATGGTTGTCGGGGCCCTGGCCGACCGGATCGGCCTGTACTCGGCCCTGCAGCTCTCGCCGCTCATGTACTTTGCCGCCATCGTCGCGCTGGTCGTGGGCAAGCGCCTCTACCCAGCGGGAACACGCAAACTCGCCGCACTGGACGCCCGTCCGACCGTGTGACCTCTCCGATTCGCCTGGAGTCGACCGTGAACATCACCAATTGTCCGACCGTGGTCATCGTCCCCGGTCTCGCTCCGCTCGCCACAGACCATTGGCAGCACCAGCTCGCTCAGCAGCTTCCCCAGGTCTGCACCGTCGAACGCCCCACCGGGACCCCGCTCGATCGGGCAGGGTGGGTGGCCGCCCTCGAAAAAACCCTGTCCGACATCCCCGGACCCGTCGTGGTCGTCGCCCACAGCGCCGGTGTCCTCACCACCGTGCACTGGGCGCGGGAAGCCACACGGCCGGTCCACGGAGCGCTCCTGGTCACCCCACCGGACTTCGAACTGCCCCTTCCCGACGGGTACCCCTCGGTGGACGAACTCAGCCGATACGGGTGGAACCCGATCCCACGTCGGCGCCTTCCGTTCCGCAGCATCGTCGCTGCAAGCGCCGATGATCCGCTTGCCTGCCACCGGCGAGTCGCCGGCATGGCAGAGATGTGGGGCAGCCGCCTGGTCGACCTCGGCGACGTCGGCCACCTCACCCCGGCCTCGGGTTACGGGTACTGGCCACAAGCCGAAGACCTTCTTCAGGACCTGATCGCCACGGTCCCGACGGGCGCCGCCGTTCGTCGATGAGGCCGAACCTGGCGGATCCCGACACTGTCGTCCCGCCCACCACCTCCGACGAACGTTCCGGCCGGACCTTCGCCGGCCCCCGACCGACCGAACCACGAACAGAGAGACAGCCAGCGTGCTCAACCTATCCGCACTTCTCGACGACTCCGCTCGCCGGTACCCCGACCGCGACGCCCTCGTGCTCGGGGACGTACGGCTGACCTACGCGCAGACCAATCGCTACGCGAACCAGGTGGCCAACCTTCTGATCTCCCGTGGCGTCGAACCCGGCGACAAGGTCGCACTCTCCTGCCCGAACCTGCCCCAGTTTCCGATCATCTACTACGGGATCCTCAAGGCCGGCGCCGTCGTCGTCCCGCTCAACATTCTTCTCAAGGAAGACGAAATCGCCTACCACCTAGTAGATTCCGATGCGGTGGCGTACTTCTGCTTCGAAGGAAGCGACGAACTCCCCCTGGGAAGGCGCGGGCGCACCGGGTTCGGTCGGGCACCGCAGTGCCGAGAGATGTTCCTCATCACCGCCGACTCTGCGGCCACCGCCGCGACGGGACTTCCAGGCATCGAAAACCTGGCTCAGGCTCTCCAGGGGCAACCTGCCGAGTTCGAAACGGTGGTCCGCGAACCGGCCGACACCGCGGTGATCCTCTACACCAGTGGAACAACCGGCAAACCCAAAGGTGCCGAGCTGACCCACGCCAACATGACGCTCAACGCGCTGACCGCCAACCAACTCTTCGGAAGTAATCCAGACCCGCACGACACACATCTGATCACGCTGCCGCTGTTCCACTCGTTCGGTCAGACCGCCAATCTCAACGCCGGCTTTGCGGTCGGTGCAACCCTGGTGCTCCAGCCCCGCTTCGATGCTACGGCCGCGCTGGAACTGATGGCGCGAGAAGAGATCACCGTCTTCGCCGGCGTACCGACGATGTACTGGGGCCTGCTCGGCGCCCTCGGCGACGGCGTCGACGTCGACCGGATCGCACGGAGCATGCGGCTGGCGATCTCCGGCGGTGCGGCGCTGCCGGTGGATATCCTCACCCGCTTCCGGGAGCGCTTCGGAATCGACATTCTGGAGGGCTACGGACTGTCCGAGACCTCACCGCTGGCCATCTTCGGTGACCCTGCTCGCCCTCCGCGTCCGGGATCGATCGGCGTCCCGATCTGGGGTGTCGAAGCCAGGCTCGTCGATCCGCACTGGAACACGATCACCGGTACCGACGTCGTCGGGGAGGTCGCGATCCGCGGCCACAACATCATGAAGGGCTACCACAACCGGCCCGAGGCCACCGGTCAGGTCATGCACAACGGCTGGTTCCGCACGGGCGACCTCGCCCGACAGGACGAAGACGGCTACTTCTACATCGTCGACCGCGCCAAGGACATGATCATCCGCGGGGGATTCAACGTCTACCCACGGGAGATCGAGGAAGTCCTGGTGACCCACGAGGCCGTTTCCCTCGCCGCGGTGGTCGGTGTCCCGCACGAGAGCTACGGCGAGGAAATCAAGGCGTTCGTCATCCTCGAACCGGGCGCGAGCCTCGCCGAGGACAAGCTGATCGCCTGGGTCAAGGACCAGGTGGCGGATTACAAGTACCCCCGCGAGATCGAGTTCGTCGCGACCTTGCCCATGACAGCGACGGGCAAGATTCTCAAGCGCGAACTCGTCTAGTTCTCGTCACCACCGATTTTTCCCATTCCGGAAGAAAGGACGTCGCGATGCAGCTTCGAGGCAAGGTCGCGGTCATCACAGGAGCAGCTCAAGGCCTGGGCAAGGCCACCGCCGTGGCGATGGCGAAGGAAGGCGCAGACACCGTCGTGTGCGACATCCAGGAAGACCTGCTGCTTGAGGTGGCCGAGGAAATCGAGGCCCTGGGCACGCGGTGCCTTCCCGTGCGCTGTGACGTCTCCTCGAGCCGAGAGGTCACCCAACTGTTCGACCGGGCAGTCGAGGAGTTCGGTACCGTGCACATCCTCGTCAACAACGCGGCGCGCGTACCGATCAACGCCGCAGAAACAGAACGGCGGAACAAGCACTACGCGTACGTGACCACCCCCGTGCCGCGCTCGTCGCTCGGCATCACCAGCAGCCTCGAGGACGAGGACTGGCTCAAGTGGTGGGATGTCAACGTTCACGGGGTCTTCTATTGCACTCGTGAAGCACTGAAGTTCATGGAGCCCCAGAAGTACGGCAAAATCATCAACATCACCTCCATCGCGGGCGTCTCGGCGGCCAGCACCCACAGCCCCGGATACTCCGCGAGCAAAGCTGCCGTCGCGAGTCTCACCAAGACCGTGGGCTTCGATGTCGCCGGGTCGAACATCTATGTCAACGCCATCGCCTGTGGCGCCGTCCTCACGCCGGCCCTCGAGGAGGTTCTGGGCGTTCTCAGTGACGAGCAGAAGGCCAGCATCTACCAGATGATTCCGCTGGGCCGGATCGGCAAGCCCGAGGAATACGCCTCCCTCGCTGTATATCTGGCTGGAGATACGCACTATCTTGTCGGACAAGTACTCAACGCGAACGGCGGAATCGTCATCTGACACAGCAGTTGTGCAGTGGTTCCGGAATCTGGGCTGCGTCGATCACTCCTGCCCGGGCGGAATACTCGCCGCGAAGCGAACAACTGATGTCGATTCCTACGCTCAACGACTCTCGCCATTTGGCCATGTTCAACGGAAAGACTTCATGACTGATTACGATGCCCTTGTCATCGGTGGAGGGCAATCCGGCCTCGCCGCCGCCCGTGCCCTGTCCCGACAAGGATTGGACACGGCGATCCTCGAGGCCGGAGACGAACCCGGGGGTTCCTGGCCGCGCTACTACGACAGCCTCGTCCTGTTCTCCCCGGGCCGCTACAGCTCTCTACCGGGGATGGCGTTTCCGGGCGGTGAAGACCGCTACCCCCGCCGAGACGAGGTGATCGACTACCTGCGTCGCTACGCCGACACCGTCGACGCCGACATCCTCACCCGCCAACGCGTCGACACCGTCGAGTACGACGGAGCAGGCTTCACTGCCCATACGGCCGGCGGGGATACCTTCACAGCCCCACGGCTCGTCGCCGCCACGGGTTCCTTCGACTCACCGTACGTTCCCCGCCTGCCCGGACTGGACACCTTCACCGGCACCGTGCTGCACGCCAGTGAGTATCGTGAGCCCACTGCGTTCGCCGGTCAGCACGTGATCGTCGTCGGCGCGGGAAACTCCGCCGTGCAGATCGCCGTCGAACTGGCCGAACATGCCGAAGTGACCCTCGCAAGCCGCAATCCGCCGAAGTACCTGCCCCAGGAGCCGCTGGGCCGCCCCCTCCACTTCTGGGCCGCAGTCACCGGGTTCGACGGCGCCCCGATCGGTCCGTATCTGCGCACGGCTCCCACGCAGCGAGTCCTCGACACGGGTCGCTACCGTCGTGCCCTCACCATCGGAAACCCTCTCCCCAGAAGCATGTTCACCAGTATCGACGGCGCCACCGTGAACTGGCCGGACGGCACCGCCTCCACCGCGGACTCGGTGCTGCTGGCCACCGGATACGCCCAGCATCTGCCCTATCTCGTCGGACTCGGGGCCCTCGATTCCACCGGTCGTGCCCGACATCGGGGCGGCATCTCCACCACCCATCCCGGGCTTGCCTACCTCGGGATCGACTGGCAGCGCACCCCGTCTTCGGCATCCCTGCGCGGAGTCGGCCGCGATGCAGAATTCGTCGCCGCTCGACTTGCCCGTATCCGGAAATCCACGACCACCGGGCTTGGGTCGACGAAACAATGAACCACTTGTGGCCCGCTGCCCCTCGTGCTCGACGAGAAGGTCAGCGCGCTGGCCGGTGCCGCGGGACTGTTCGACATCGCCAACGGCATGACCGTGCGCGTGTCCCCGAAAGACGTCGCCTTCCCCAACGTCGACCTCACCGCCCACCTGTTCACCGAACCCCGCGGTGACTGGCTCGGCTTCGACACCACCGTCTCGTTCGGTCCCGACGGCCTCGGACTGACCAGCAGCGTCCTCCACGACACCCGCGGTCCCGTCGGCACCGTGTCCCAGGTCCTCACCGTCCGCCCCAACTGACCGTCGTGCCGGCGGGGGTGTCCGCGACGGACACGGTCAGGCGCCGACGTAGACCGCGAGGTGCTCGCCGGTGAGGGTGGAACGCGCGGCGACGAGGTCGGCGGGCGTGCCCTCGAAGACGATCCGGCCACCGTCGTGGCCGGCGCCGGGACCGAGGTCGATGATCCAGTCGGCGTGCGCCATGACCGCCTGGTGGTGCTCGATGACGATGACCGACTTGCCGGAGTCGACGAGCCTGTCGAGCAGGCCGAGCAGCTGCTCGACGTCGGCGAGGTGGAGGCCGGTTGTCGGCTCGTCGAGGACGTAGACGCCGCCCTTCTCGGCCATCCGGGTGGCCAGCTTGAGTCGCTGCCGCTCACCGCCCGACAGCGTGGTGAGCGGCTGGCCGAGGGTGACGTAGCCGAGCCCGACGTCGGCGAGCCGCTGCAGAATCTTGTGGGCCGCCGGGATCCGCGCCTCGCCGGCGTCGAAGAACTCCTCGGCCTCGGCCACCGGCATCGCGAGTACTTCGGCGATGTTGCGGCCGCCGAGCGTGTACTCCAGCACCTCGGCCTGGAACCGCTTCCCCTCGCACTCCTCGCAGGTGGATTCGACGGTGGCCATGACGCCCAGGTCGGTGTAGATGACTCCGGCGCCGTTGCAGGCGGGGCACGCGCCCTCGGAGTTGGCGCTGAACAACGCCGGCTTCACGCCGTTGGCCTTCGCGAAGGCTTTCCGGATCGGGTCGAGCAGGCCGGTGTACGTCGCCGGGTTGCTCCGCCGCGAGCCCTTGATCGCCCCCTGGTCGACCGACACCACCCCGTCGCGCCCGGACACCGAACCGTCGATCAGCGAGCTCTTGCCCGAGCCCGCCACCCCGGTGAGGACGACCAGCACGCCGAGCGGAATGTCCACGTCGACGTCCTGCAGGTTGTGGGTGCCGGCGCCGCGCACTTCCAGCACACCCGACGGTGTCCGCACCGAGGGCTTCACCGACGCGCGGTCGTCCAGGTGCCGCCCGGTGAGCGTGCCACTGGCACGCAGCTCCTCGACGGTGCCCTCGAATACCACCTCGCCGCCCTCGGTGCCGGCGCGCGGTCCCAGGTCGACGACGTGGTCGGCGATCGCGATCACCTCCGGCTTGTGCTCGACGACGAGCACCGTGTTGCCCTTGTCGCGTAGTTGCAGCAGCAGGTCGTTCATACGCGCGATGTCGTGCGGGTGCAGGCCGATGGTGGGTTCGTCGAAGACGTAGGTGACGTCGGTGAGCGAGGAGCCGAGGTGGCGGATCATCTTGGTGCGCTGGGCCTCTCCCCCGGAAAGGGTGCCCGCCGGCCGGTCGAGTGAGAGGTACCCCAACCCGATCTCGGCGAACGAGTCGAGGAGGCGTTGCAGCCCGGTGAGCAGCGGGGCCACCGACGGCTCGTCGAGGCTCCGGACCCAGACGGCCAGGTCGCTGATCTGCATCGAGCAGACGTCGGCGATGTTCTTCCCCTTGATCTTCGACGACCGGGCCTCCTTGCCGAGCCGGGTGCCGTCGCACTCGGGGCAGGTGGAGAAGGTCACGGCCCGTTCCACGAACGCCCGGATATGCGGCTGCAGTGCGTCGACGTCCTTGGACAGCATCGACTTCTGGATCTTCGGGATCAGTCCCTCGTACGTCAGGTTGATCCCTTCGACCTTGATCTTGGTCGGCTCCTTGTGGAGAAGATCGTGCAGTTCCTTCTTGGTGTACTTGCGGATCGGTTTGTCCGGGTCGAAGAAGCCGCAGCCCCGGTAGATCCGGCCGTACCAGCCGTCCATGCTGTAGCCGGGGATCGTGAGCGCGCCCTCGTTGAGCGACAGACTGTCGTCGTACAACGCGGACAGGTCGAAGTCGGTGACCGCGCCCATCCCTTCGCAGCGCGGGCACATGCCGCCGAGCCGGTGGAAGGTCGCCCTCTCGGTCTTCGTCTTGCCGGCGCCGCGCTCGACCGTGATCGCCCCGCTGGCCTTCACCGAGGGGACGTTGAACGAGTACGCGTTGGGCGAGCCGATGTGCGGCTGCCCCAGCCGGCTGAAGAGGATGCGCAGCATCGCGTGTGCGTCGGTGGCGGTGCCGACGGTGGAGCGGGGGTTCGAGCCCATCCGCTCCTGGTCGACGATGATCGCGGTCGTCAATCCTTCGAGTACGTCGACCTCGGGCCGCGCCAGCGTCGGCATGAACCCCTGCACGAAGGCGCTGTAGGTCTCGTTGATCATCCGCTGCGACTCCGCGGCGATCGTGCCGAACACCAGAGAGCTCTTGCCCGAGCCGGAGACGCCGGTGAACACCGTCAGCCGGCGCTTCGGGATCTCGACGCTGACGTCCATGAGGTTGTTCACGCGCGCACCGTGCACGCGGATCAGGTCGTGGCTGTCGGCAACGTGCGGCGCAGGCGACCGCGTGTCCGTCCTCGTGGCCATGCTCATGGTGTCTCCATCTGCCGGGAGGGGGAAGCTCGAGTCAATGGTGACGTCCATGGCGGTCAGGCTAGGTGCGGCTCGGTGACTCCCGCTTCTCGATTCCTGATCGGTCTGGTCACCGTCTTCGCGACGCACGACGGCACCCCCGCCACCGCGCCCGCCGCCTGACGCCGATAGACGCTGGGCGGCACACCGACCAATTCGGTGAAGCGAGTGCTGAACGTGCCCAGCGACGAGCAGCCCACCGCGAAACACACCTCGGTGACGCTGAGATCGCCGCGACGCAACAGCGCCATCGCGCGTTCGATGCGCCGCGTCATCAGGTACGCGTACGGCGACTCGCCGTACGCGGCCCGGAACTGGCGGCTGAGGTGCCCCGCCGACATGTGCACGCCACGGGCAAGCGCCTCGACGTCCAACGGCTGCGCGTACTCCCGATCGATCCGGTCACGGACGCGGCGCAGCCGCGCGAGATCACGCAGGTGCTGCGCTTCAGCGGGTCTGCCGGTCACCCACGCGATCGTGCCACGTCGCCGCGGAGTTGCCCAGCGCTGCCGACGTGCCGCGCGTGGACGGCGAGTTCGTCGACGAGGGGAACGGACTCGCGCTCGGCGGATCGATCAGGAATCGAGAAGCGCGGGACACGGAGCCGCTCCTAACCTGCTCGACATGGATATCACCATTCACACGAGCTTCCTGCCGCACGACGACCCGGACGCCTCCCTCGCCTTCTACCGCGACGTCCTCGGCTTCGAGGTCCGCAACGACGTCGGGCAGGGCAAGATGCGCTGGATCACGGTGGGCCCCGCCGGTCAGCCCGACACGTCCCTCCTCCTGGCGCCGCCGGCCGTCGACCCGGGCATCACCGACGACGAGCGCCGCACCATCGCCGAGATGATGGCGAAGGGCACCTATGGCTGGATCCTGCTGGCCACCCGGGATCTCGACGCCACGTTCGAAAAGGTGCAGGCCGGTGACACCGAGGTCGTCCAGGAGCCGACCGAGCAGCCGTACGGCATCCGCGACTGCGCCTTCCGCGACCCCGCGGGAAACCTGGTGCGCATCCAGGAGCTTCGCTGAGCCGTGCGGGCGTCGATGCGGCAGTGCCCACACCCTCGTGGACCCGTCATGGGCCCGGACTCCGTTCCGCTGCTGTCCACCAATTGCTCGACCGACTGGTCGACTCCGGCGGGCCGGTCGTCACCCCCGAGCACCTGGGGTGCCTGCCGAAGCAGACACCCCAGGTGCTCGCAGACGTCAATGGAAGATGAGAAAGGGGAGTGCTCTCATGTGTCAGCCCGAATGGCGTCGTGCACGCGCCGAGGCGCAGCGCCTGACCGATCTCGCGCGGCTGCGCCGCGTCCGTGACCGGATCGACCGGGAGTACGCGCAGCCGTTGGACGTCGAGGCGCTTGCCCGTGGCGTGCACATGTCGGCGGGGCACCTCAGCCGCCAGTTCCGGGCCGCGTACGGCGAGTCGCCGTACGCGTACCTGATGACGCGGCGCATCGAACGCGCGATGGCGCTGTTGCGTCGCGGCGATCTCAGCGTCACCGAGGTGTGTTTCGCGGTGGGCTGCGCGTCGCTGGGCACGTTCACCACCCGCTTCACCGAACTGGTCGGCATGCCGCCCGGCGTCTTCCGGCGCCGGGCGGCGGATGTGGGGGCCGACCATGACGATGCTGCGGGTACGGCCGGCGATGCGGGCTCTGCGGTCATGACGGGCGGGATGCCGGCGTGTGTGGCGAAGCAGGTGACACGACCGGTCAGGAATCGAGAAGCCCTGGCCGGCAAGCAGTCCCTAGCGTGATGGTCATGACAACCACCGCTTCCGACACGTCCATCGCATCTGTCACCCTCGAGGTGGCCGACCCCGAGACCGCCCACCGCTTCTACACCGCCTTCGGCGTGGACACGTTCCTACGCCTGCGGGCATCCGAGGCACACTCCACCGGATTCCGTGGCTTCACCCTGGCGCTCACGGTGTCCCGGCCGGCCACCGTCGACAGCTTCCTCGGCGCCGCCGTGGACGCCGGCGCCACGGTGCTCAGGCCCGCCGCGAAGTCGCTCTGGGGCTACGGCGGCGTCGTCCAGGCCCCGGACGGGACGATCTGGAAGGTCGCGACCTCGGCGAAGAAGGACACCGGCCCGGCCACCTGTGAGATCGACGAGATCGTCCTGCTGCTCGGTGTGGAGGACGTGACGGCCAGCAAGCAGTTCTACGTCGGCCGGGGCCTGACCGTGGCCAAGAGCTTCGGCGGCAATTACGCCCAGTTCACTGCCGGCGAGTCCAGCCCCGTCAAGCTGGCGCTGTACAAGCGTCGCGGCCTGGCCAAGGACCTCGGCGTCCCCGCCGACGGCACCGGCTCGCACCGCATCGTCCTCGGCAGCACGGCCGGCCCCTTCATCGACCCGGACGGATTCGCCTGGGAGGCTGCCGAGTCGCTCACCCCCGCGCCGCCCGCGGTGCCTGCACAGTCCTGACCTGCCTCATCCCTGTCGCGAGAGGAAACCTGCCATGCAGCAATCGAAGTCGTCCACCGAGAACTCCGGCGCGAGCGCCGAGCAGTACCACGGATTCACCGCCGAGGAGCGGGCCGCGATGAAGGAGCACGCGCAGGAGCAGAAGAAGGCGGCGGCGCGGCGCGGTTCGCGGGCGGAGAAGGAGGCGGCAGCGGAGCGGGACGTGCTCGCGAAGATCGCCGAGATGCCGGATGCGGACCGGGTCCTCGCCGAGCGGATCCACGACATCATCAAGACCGCCGCTCCGGACCTTGCGCCGAAGCTCTGGTACGGGATGCCCGCGTACGCCAGAAACGGCAAGGTCCTCTGCCACTTCCAGAGCGCGCAGAAGTTCGGGTCGAGGTATGCCACGCTCGGCTTCAGCGACGAGGCGGCGCTCGACGACGGCGCCATGTGGCCGATCGCCTACGCCCTGACGGAGCTGACCGCAGCCCAAGAACAGCGCATCAGCGCGCTCGTGAAGAAGGCCGTGGGCTGAGGCCGTCAGTGCCGGCGTCTACGGCCGGTGGTGCCCGCCGTGCCTTCTGCCCAACTCTGATGTTGGGTAGGGTAGGGGTATGGCGAGTACGAAGAAGAACCCCCTCGGCCGGGTTCCTGGGCCGGTTCCGTCGGGTCGGGTGATGCGTAGGGCAGGCTCGGCGCGCGTGGCGGCGGACGATCCGTTGTCGGCCGAGCGGGTGCGGTATCTGACGGCGGAGTTCGGTGGTGCGGGGTTGGCGGCGATTGTGGGGGTGAATCGTTCGCAGACCTCCCGCTGGGCCAAGGGGGAGGAGCGGCCGGGTCCGGGGGCGGCGCCGTTGTTGATCGATCTCGAGCACGTGCTGGCGCGGGCGCGTCTGGTGTGGGGGGAGGCGGCTGCCCGTACCTGGCTCGAAAGTGCGAACGTGTACCTCGACGGTGCCCGCCCGATCGACGTGCTGCAGCTGTCGGGCCCGGCGCCGGTGCTCGAAGCCCTGGACGCCGAGACGTGGGGCGGTGCCGCCTGAGTTGCTGGTCTACCGCGTCTTCCCCTACCGGCCCACCGCGACCCCCGGTGAACCCGGGCATCCGTTGTACGAGCACCGCCCGCAGCGCGGCGGCCGCATCGACCATCCGGACTATCACGTCTGGTACGTCTCCCGGCTCGCCGAAGCCGCCTGTGGGGAGACGTTCGGCAACCTCGCCCGGTGGGATGCGTCGATGCTCGAGTTCCCGCAACTGCCCGGCGCGCGGCGCGCGCTGGGAGTGTTCGAGCTGCCGGATGATCTGCGGGTGCTTGATCTTGATGATCCGACGCAGCTGGTCCGCCTGGGGTTGCGGCCGACCCAGGTCGTGACCCGGAATCTGTCGGTCACGCAGGGGTGGGGTCATCGGATCTGGTCCGAGTCTGACCCACACACCCGTGATCGGGCGTGGCAGGCCGTGTCGTGGTGGTCGTATCACCGTCCGATCTGGACCGTCCTGGCGTCTTGGCTGCGCCCGGATCTCGTGCGTGTCGAGCAGTTGGATCTTCATCATCCCGGGATGGTGGACGCGGCGAAGGCCCTGCACCGCGTCATCGTCTGAGCCGACCTACGGTGCGCTCGTGATGGACGGAGACACGATGGTTCCGGTCCGGGCGGGTGCGTTGAACCCGATAGAGCCGAGCCTGCCGAGCCGACGACCGTGACGAGGTGACCGGGGTCAGGCGTTGCCTGGTCCGGCGGCGGCCGGTTCCACGTGGATGAAGGTCTCGGTGTGCGGCAGCACCGCATCGATGTCCGCCTCGATGCGGTCGGCCATGTCGTGGGCGGTCCGCACGGTCCAGTCGCCCGGAACGGTCACGACGACGAACACCTGGCGTTGCCGGCCCGATTCGACGGTGCGCAGCGGCGCGAAGTCGACCGGGCACTCGGCGCGGAACCGGTCCAGCACGGCGTTGACCTGGTCCTGTTCGTGCTGGGGAAGGGCGGCGCTGAGCAGGCCGCTGACCGAGCCGCGAAGCAGCCGGTATCCGGTCCACAGGATGTTGACGCCCACGGCGAGGGCCACGATCGGGTCCAGAGGTTCCCAGCCGGTGACGGTGACCAGCGCGATGCCGACGATCACTCCGGCGGAGGTCCACACGTCGGTCAACAGGTGCTTGCCGTCCGCGACGAGCGTGATCGAACGGTGCGTGCGCCCCACGCGCTGCAGGGTGATCCCGACGGCGAGGTTGATCAGGGAGGCGACGGTCGTCAGGGCCAGTCCGAGCCCGGGCTGGACGAGCGGAATCGGACTGATCAGGCGTTCGATCGCGGTCCAGATGATGGCGGTGGCCGCGACGAAGATCATCGCACCCTCGACCAGGGCGGAGACGTACTCGGCCTTGCCGTGACCGAAGTGGTGGCTGGCGTCCGGGGGCCGGGCCGCCACCCGCAGCGCGACCAGCGCCACCACCGCAGCGACGAGGTTGACCCCGGATTCGAGGGCGTCGGAGAGAAACCCGACCGAGCCGGTGGCCCACGCGGCGCTCGCCTTGAGGACGATGGTGACCACGGCGGCGGCCAGCGAGAGCAGCATGAAACGGAACAGCAGCCGATCCTGCCGCTGCCGCGATTCGGGCGTCGACATCGTCCCCATCCGGCTCCTCCCCGTCCGTCGGTCTCCTCGGTCGCGGAGCGCGCGGTCGGCGCAGAACGCGCCCCGGCAGGTGTTCCCACTTCGGGGCGCGGGAACACCTGCGTCGGGTCGAACGGTGCGTCAGGCGGCCGTCGTGGCGTCGAGCAGCGCCTGACGCTGGTTGGCGCCGAGGCCACCGATGCGGCGGGTGTCCGGGATCGACAGCTGCTCGAGGAGCTTGGCGGCCTTGACCGCGCCGACTCCGGGCAGCGCCTTGATCAGGGCCGAGACCTTCGTCTTCTTCACGACCTCGTCGGTCTCCGCCTTGTCGAGCACGGCCGAGACGTCGAGCTCTCCGGCCTTGACGGCGGCGAGCAGCTCGCTGCGGGCCTTGCGCACTTCGGCGGCCTTGGCGAGTGCGGCGGTGCGCTGTTCGTCGGTGAGAACGGGTGCTGGCATGACGGCCCCCTGTGTTGTCCGATGGTGAGCGGCCCCGGGCGAGGCTGCCGCGGCTGATGCTGCCAGGTCGGACCGACAATTCGTCGTTCCGGCACGCGGAGACGGCAGATCCGCGGGGTTCGCGGTGCGGATCCGGCCGATCCCGGCCCGTGCCCTGCGACTACGCTGTCACCGGTTCACGACCGGCGGGACGGAGTTGACGATGTGCGCGGCGAAGGCGGCTACGGTCGGGACCGGCAACGGCCGGCAGGCGATCCTCGACTCGGCGCTGCGGAACATGAACGAGCGCGGGTACCACGGCACCTCGATGCGCGACATCGCCCGGGACGCCGACATCACCGTCGCCTCGATCTACCACCATTTCAAGTCCAAGCAGGAGATTCTGCAGGACATCATGACCCGGGCGCTGCACGATGCGATCGCCATGACCCGCGGGGCGTTGCTGCGGGCGGGTGGTTCGCCGGACGCGCAGCTGCAGGCGCTGGTGCGCGCGTGGGTCATGTTCCACACCACCCGGCAGCTCGATGCGCTGGTCGGTGCGACGGAGCTGCGCAGCCTGAACGAGGCCGGTCGCCGGCTCGTCGTCGCGCTGCGTGACGAACAGGAGGGTCTGTTCCGCGACGTCGTCGAGCGCGGCGTCGAGGAGGGGGCCTTCGAGGTGGAGTTTCCGCGCGATGCGGTGCGCGGGATCATCAACATGGGCCAGTCGGTGTGCGCCTGGTGGCGGTCCGACGGGCCGCTGCGGCCGGAGGAGCTCGCGGACCGCTACGCGGATCTGGCCCTGGCGATGGTGCAGCACCGTCCCCGTCGCGGCGGCCTCTCCGGTTCCTAACGATTGATCGGCTGCGGCATCTTCGGGGCAGCAGCATCTTCCTCCCGCATCGGCTTTATCGCAGATGAGCCCGTGCCCATCGGTGGCCGTGTTGACACCGAACGCTCGTTCGGCGACTCTGTAGGTCATCCGAACGATCGTTTGGCCGACAGGCCGACGCAGGAAGGAATCCGCGATGACTGCATCGCCTGCGGGCGCCGTCGCCGACCTCGATCTCGACGCGCTGACCGCCCACCTGCAGCGCGTACTCGGCGGTGAGGTCACCGGCGCACTCACCGCCTCCCTCATCGGCGGTGGGCGCTCCAACCCCACCTACCGACTCGCCGACGACGAGCACGTGTGGGTGCTGCGCCGACCGCCGTACGGACACGTGCTGCCCAGCGCGCACGACATGCGGCGCGAGTTCACCGTCATCAACGCCCTCGGCGGCACGTCCGTTCCCGTGCCCCGCGCGGTGCACCTGTGCGAGGACGAGAGCATCCTCGGCGCGAAGTTCTATCTGATGGAACTCGTCGACGGCGTGGCCGTCGGCACCGTCGAACAGGCCTCGGCCCTCACCGCCGACGAGCGTCGCCGCCTCGGGTTCTCGCTCGCCGACACCCTGGCCGCGCTGCACGATATCGACCCCCACGCCGTCGGGCTCGGCAGCTTCGGCCGCCCGGACGGCTACCTCGAGCGCCAGCTCGGCCGGTGGGCGAAGCAGTGGGAGGCCTCCCGCCGCGTCGACCGGCCCGAGGTGGCGGTGCTGCTCGACAAGCTCCGTCGCGCGCTGCCGCAGACCCGCCACCCCGGGATCGTCCACGGCGACGTCAAGCTCGACAACGTCCTCGCCGCGCCGCAGGATCGCGGACGCATCGCCGCCGTGCTCGACTGGGAGATGGCCACCCTCGGCGACACCCTCGCCGACGTGGGAATCATGCTGAGCTTCTGGGACGTTCCCGGTGCGGCATACAACCCCATCACCCGCGGCCTCGCCACCCTCGACGGATTCCCCACCCGCACAGAGCTGCTCGAGCGCTACGCCGCCGCGCGCGGGATCGATCTCGCCGACATCGACTGGTACACCGTCTTCGCCGACTTCAAGATCGCCGTCATCCTCGAGGGCATCGGTGCCCGCCACGACCGGGGCGAGACGGTGGGGGAGGGCTTCGACGGCATCGCCGACATGGTGGGGCCCCTGCTTCGGCGCGCTCTCGATCTCGCCGCCACCTCGGCCCTCCCCGAACTGCGCCGCTAGGCAATCACTCCCTCAGAATCGGAGCAACAATGGATTTCGAATACAGCCCCAAGGTCCGAGAACTGCAGGACCGGCTCACCGGCTTCCTGCAGGAACGCATCCTGCCGGCCGAGCCGATCGCCGCGCAGCAGCTCGCGAGCAAGCCCGACTACTGGGGTGCCCCGCCGATCATGGCCGATCTCAAGGCTTCCGCCAAGCGGCAGGGGCTGTGGAACCTCTTCCTCCCCGAGGCGGGCGGGGCCGGCCTGACCAATCTCGAATACGCCCCGCTGGCCGAATTGACCGGATGGAGTCCGCATCTCGCCCCGGAGGCGCTCAACTGCGCCGCGCCGGACACCGGGAACATGGAGCTGCTCGCCCGCTACGGCACCGACGCGCAGAAGCAGCAGTGGCTCGGCCCCCTGCTGGAAGGCGAGATCCGGTCCTGCTTCTCGATGACCGAACCCGACGTCGCCAGCTCGGACGCGAGCAACGTCCGCCTCGAGATCGCCGACGACGGCGACGAGTGGGTGCTCACCGGCCGCAAATGGTGGTCCACTGCCGCGCTGCGGGAGGACTGCCGCGTCGCGATGGTCATGGGCGTCACCGACCCCGGCGCTCCGGCCGGATCCCGGCACTCGATCGTGCTGGTCCCGATGGACACGCCGGGCCTGGACATCGTCCGCTCCACGTCCGTGCTCGGGTTCGACGACCGACACGAGGGCGGGCACGGCGAGATCGTCTTCGACCGGGTGCGGGTGCCCAAGGCGAACCTGCTCGGCCCGCGCGGCAAGGGTTTCGCCGTCGCGCAGGCCCGCCTGGGCCCGGGCCGGATCCACCACTGCATGCGCCTGATCGGCATGGCCGAACGCGCCGTCGCGCTGATGACGGAGCGGGCGCGCACCCGCGTCGCATTCGGCAGGCCGCTGGCCGACGAAGGGGTCGTGCAGGCCACCGTCGCCGACGCACGCATCCAGGTGGATGCGGCCCGCCTGATGGTGCTGCGCGCCGCGTGGCGGATGGACGTCGAGGGCGCCAAGGCCGCCCGGCACGACATCGCCGCCGCCAAGGTCATGGTGCCGCTGACGGTGAAGAAGATCGTCGACGACGCCATCCAGATCTTCGGCGGTGCGGGCCTGTCCCAGGACACACCGCTCGCAATGCTGTACTCGCAGGCGCGGTTCCTGCAGATCGCCGACGGCCCCGATCAGGTGCACCGCCGGTCCCTCGCTCGCGCCGAGTTCGCCGCGACTCCGGTGCTGCGCGAGGTCCGCGGATAGGACCACACCCCGCCGCGGCGACGACGGCAGGGTGAGTGGGGGCGGCAGGGGAGACGGCGAGCATCCACGCCAGAGTGTTCTCGTCGTGGCGGAGCCGCTCCTGCACGCCGTCGACATCCGGATTCGCGACGAGAACGGCGGCCTTGCTCGACGGTGCACCGCCACGCCGAAAACACCCCGGAACGCAGAGGCGCCCGCATGGACGAGGCGAGCACACCGGCAGCTAGTGACCTTCGCCGAGTCGCCCGGAGAGCCGGTCGAGGCGTTCGAGGCTGGCGCCGTCGAGGCCGACGATCTCGACGCTCTTACCTTTGTTGGCGTACTTGTGCCGGATCGCGTCGAGGGTGGCCACGGTAGAGGCGTCCCAGATGTCGGCGCCGGTCAGGTCGATGACGACGTTGCGCGGGTCGCCCACGTAGTCGAACTGGTAGATCAGGTCGTTGGAGGAGGCGAAGAACAGCTCGCCGTGCACCTTGTAGACGCGGGTGTCGACCTTGCCGTCGTGGTCGGTGTCGGCTTCGGAGACCTTCTCGATGCTGGTCAGGTGGGCGACCCGGCGGGCGAAGAGCACCATCGCGGTGACCACGCCGAGGATCACCCCGATCGCGAGGTTGTGGGTGATCACGGTCGCGGCGACCGTCACCAGCATCACGAGGGTTTCGCTGCGCGGCATCAGCTTCAGGGTGCGGGGGGCGATGCTGTGCCAGTCGAGGGTGGCGACCGACACCATGATCATCACCGCCACGAGGGCGGCCATGGGGATCAGCGCGACGACGTCACCGAGGGCGACGACGAGGATCAGCAGGAACACCCCGGCCAGGAAGGTGGAGATGCGGGTGCGGGCCCCGGAGACCTTGACGTTGATCATGGTCTGGCCGATCATCGCGCAGCCGCCCATGCCGCCGAAGAATCCGGTGACGAGGTTGGCAACCCCCTGGCCCCAGCCCTCGCGGGTCTTGTTCGAGTGGGTGTCGGTGATGTCGTCGACCAGTTTGGCGGTCATCAGGGATTCGAGCAGACCGACCAGGGCCATCGCCAGCGCGTACGGGGCGATGATCGACAACGTGTCGAGATTCCACGGCACGTCGGGGAAGAACAGCGCCGGCAGGGACTGCGGCAGCTCACCCTCGTCGCCCACGTTCGGCACGTCCCAGCCGAAGACGAGCACCGCGGCGGTGAGCACCGCGATCGCCACCAGCGGCGCCGGCACCACGGAAGTGAGCTTCGGCAGCAGGAACATCACCCCGAGTCCGACGGCGACCAGGGGATAGACCAGCCACGGGACGTCGATCAGGTGCGGCAGCTGGGCGGTGAAGATCAGGACGGCCAGGGCGTTGACGAATCCCACCATGACGCTGCGCGGGATGAACCGCATCAGCTTGGCCACCCCGAGGACCGACAGCACCACCTGGAACAGGCCGCCCAGGAGGACGGTGGCGACGAGATAGTCGAAGCCGTGCTCGCGGGCCACCGGCGCGACGACCAACGCGATCGCGGCGGTGGCGGCGGAGATCATCGCCGGCCGGCCGCCGACGATCGAGATGGTCACGGCCATGGTGAACGAGGCGAACAGCCCGACCCGCGGGTCCACCCCGGCGATGATCGAGAACGAAATCGCCTCCGGGATCAGTGCCAGGGCCACGACCAGGCCGGCCAGGATCTCGGTCTTCAGGCGTTTCGGGGAGCGCAGGGCGGCGCGCACCGAGAGGGCGGGATCGTCGTCCGCCTCGTGGACGGCCGGCGCGTTGCCGGCAGGAGTTGTCACAGTCGTGTCTTCTTTCCAGCGGTGGGATGGGAAACCGGGGGCGACGCGCCCTCGCGCGGGCGGGACGGCATCGTCGCGTCCGCGGAACCCGCAGAACTCTACCCTCCGGTGAGGGTAGAGTTCGAATCGAAGGTCGGGCCGCTCGCTACGGTGGAGGCGCGACCGGGAGGAAAGGGTGCGGCTGTGACCATCGATTCGGGGCATATGCAGATCGGGCAGGTGGCTGCGCGCACCGAGCTGTCGATCAAGACCATCCGTCACTACGACGAGGTCGGCCTGGTCACCCCGTCCGCCCGCAGCGCCGGCGGGTTCCGCCTCTACACCGAGGACGACGTGCAGCGCCTGCTGGTGATCCGGCGGATGAAACCGCTCGGGTTCACCCTCGAGGAGATGCGCGCGTTGCTCGCCGCTCTCGATCGGATCGCCGCCGCCGCCACCTCCGGGCAGGGGGCCGCCGACGCACGCGGCGTGCTGGCGGAGTTCCATCGGCGGGCCGAGGACAGTTGCGCTCGTCTGCGCACTCAGCTCGCGTACGCGGAAGAACTCACCACCATCCTGGGCGAGCACGCCACCGGCGCCTGACCCTGCCGTCGACGTCGGCGGTGACTGCGCCGAGGCCGGACACCGGATCCCGCGCCCTCCGGCGACCGCGTCGCCGGCATCGATTTCGATGGCGACGTGACCGCCCGCGGACAGCGGCCCCGACGCGGCCGCATCGAACTGAGCGGTCACCGGGATGTCGTGCAGTGGGCGGCCGCCGACACGGTCTGCTGTAGCGGCTACTGCGGGCGGCAGTGGAGCGAACTGGAACCGTCGCTGCGGCCGGGACGGCTGCGGGCTGCCGAACCGGCGAGGGCGCACCCGCGAACCGACGACGATTCGGCCTGCCGCGTTCGCAACGAGCGGCAGGCCGAATCGTTTTCGTCGTCGACCGGGTTTCCCGGCCCGGCGTCACACCGGTGTGTCGACGAAGCGCTCCTTCAGCTTGCGCTTGACCAGCTTGCCGGTCGGTGTCCGGGGCATGTCGTCACTGAACACGATCCGGCGCGGGAGCTTGTACTTGGCGAGGCGACCGCGGAGGTGGCCGGCCAGTTCGGCGGCGAGCGCGTCGTCGCCGTCGAAGCCGGGGGCCGGTTGGATCACCGCGGTGACGATCTCGCCCATCTCGGCATCGGGCACCCCGATCACGCCGGCGTCGAGGACCTTGGGGTGCTCGACGAGCGCGTTCTCGATCTCCTGCGGGTAGATGTTGACCCCGCCGGAGATGATCATGAACGAATCACGGTCGGTGAGGAACAGATACCCGTCCTCGTCCAGGTAGCCGACGTCGCCGGTCGTCGTCCACGCCGGGTGGTGCGGGTGCTGGGCGTCGCGGGTCTTCTCCGGCGCGTTGTGGTACTCGAACGGCAGCACGTCGCGTTCGAAATAGATCGTGCCGATCTGCCCCGCCGGCAGCTCTTCGCCGTTCTCGCCGCAGATGTGGACGACGCCGAGCGCGGCCCGGCCCACCGTGCCGGGTTTGCGCAGCCATTCCTCCGTGTCGACGAGGGTGAGGCCGTTGAGTTCGGTGGAGGAGTAGTACTCCGACAGGATCGGGCCCCACCACGCAATCATCTGCCGCTTGACCTCGACCGGGCAGGGGGCCGCGGCGTGCACGGCGACCTGCAGGCTGGACACGTCGTAGCGGGAGTGCACGTTCTCCGGAAGTTTGAGCATGCGCACGAACATGGTGGGCACCCACTGGCTGTAGGTGACCCGGTACCGCTCGATGTATTCGAGGGCCTTCTCGGCGTCGAAGCGGTCCATCACGACGACCGTGCCGCCGAGGGCCTGCACCGCGGCACAGGTGCGCAACGGTGCCGCGTGGTACAGCGGTGCGGGGGACAGGTACACCGTCTCCGGATTCACGCCCCACACCGAGGCGTTCATGGCGGTCATCGTGTCACCGGGTTCGTGGACCTGACGGTCGGGCAGCGCGGGCTTGATGCCCTTGGGGCGGCCCGTGGTTCCGGACGAGTAGAGCATGTCCGCCCCCCGGGGCTGATCGGCGGGCGCCGCATCCGACTCGGCGGCCGCGGCCGCGTCCAGGTCGGCGTAGCCGGGGAGCGTGCCGCCGAAGCCGAGCCGGTGCTCGGTGTTCGGCAGCAGGGCGGGAAGCACGCCGGCGATCTCCTCCAGCGCGGCGTCGACGATCACGGCCTTCGCGCCGCAGTCGTCGACGATGTAGGCGGCCTCGCCGGGCGTGAGATGCCAGTTCACCATCGTGACGTAGAGGCCCGACCGCATTGCCGCCCAGTAGATGTCGAACACCCGGGGAGTGTTGGTGGCGAGCACCGCGACGTGGTCTCCGCGTCGCAGTCCCAGCGTGCGGAGGTGGCGGGCGATGCGGATCGAGTTGGCTTCGAGCTCGGCGAAGGTGACCGTGTGGCCGGTGTCGGCCATGATCACGGCGGGTTTGTGCGGCGTGGTGTCGAGGTAGGCACCGGGATACATGGGGTCTCCAGTGTTCGTTCGGGCGGAGAGGTCAGTGGCGCCGGGAGGTCAGTGGCGCCGGGAGATCAGTGGCGCCGGGAGATCAGGCGCGACGACGGGCGAGGGCCACCAGGCAGGCGAGGGCGAGGACCGAGAGCGCCGCGATGAGCAGCCCCACGCGCCAGAGGTTGGCGACCTCGCCGTTGATCAGCGCGACCATCGCCATGGGAGCCATGCCGCCGAGGATCGCTGCCGCCTGGTATCCCAGGGACGCTCCGGAGTAACGGATCTCCGGGGGGAAGAGTTCGGCGAACAGGGCGGCCTGCGGCCCGGTCTGGAACGACATCACCACGCAGGAGACGATCAGCGCGACGGCCAGCGGCCGGATGTCCTCCGCCGAGGACGCCCCGATGAGCAGCCACATCGGCACGGCCCACAGGCCCATACCGACGATGCCGATACCGTAGATCAGCTTGCGGCCGTAGCGGTCCGACAGGTAGGCGGTCAGCGGCACCATCGGCACGAGTACACCCGCGGCGATCAGGATGATCGCCAGCACGTCCGAACGGGCGATGCCGAGGTTCGTCGTGGCCACCTGTACCGAGCCGGTGATGGTGATGTAGAACATCACGATGCCGACGAGATAGGTGCCGCCGGCCATGAGCACGGTGCCGCTGTTGTGCCGGAGGACTTCGAGGACCGGGGAACGCCGCTGGGCCGGCGCGGCCGCGAGCTTGGCTTCGACCTGCTGGAACTCGGGGGTCTCCTCGAGGTAGCGGTGGATTGCGAAGGCGACGAACAGCATGAACAGGCTGATCCAGAACGGCACGCGCCAGCCCCACGAGGTGAACGCCTCGGGCGAGACCGCCCACGCCACCGCCAGGAAGACCGCGTTGCCCATCACCACGCCGATCGGGATGCCGAGCTGGGCGAAGCTTCCGTAGAAGCCGCGGCGATGGGCCGGGGCGTACTCGGTGGCCAGCAGGACCGCGCCACCCCACTGCGCCCCGACCGCCAGGCCCTGGCAGATACGCAGCAGGACGAGCATCGCGGGGGCGAGCCAGGTGATCGACGTGTTCGGCACGAAGCCGATCAGGGTGGTCGCGACACCCATGAGCAGGATGGCGGTCACGAGCACCGGCTTGCGCCCGTACTTGTCGCCGAAGTGGCCCGAGACGATCCCGCCGATGGGGCGGGCGACGAAGCCGACCGCGACGGTGGCGAACGAATTGAGCGCGGCCACGACCTCGCTGCCGGTGGCGAAGAACGTCTTGTTGAACACGAGCGCCGCGGCGGTGGCATAGATGAAGAAGTCGTACCACTCGAGGGATGTCGACACCGCGGCAGCGAACGCGGCCTTGCGAGCCGCCCGGCGAGAGTGCGGCGGGGCGGCGAGTGGCGGAGAGCTGGGCGCCGTCTCCTGCGCCTGTGGAACCGAGGGGGTGGCCATGGCTGCCCTTCCTGCGAACGTATGTAGCCAATCGATCGTTCGGTTAGCAGGCGATAAGTTATGTGACACGCCACACAAAGTCAAACGCACGCCGGGGCGGGGTGCGGGTCCCGGCGGGGGACCCTCGGCCGAGGGCTGGGTGGATCGGCGCCGCCACGCGTGCGTTCCTCGCCGGTCCGAACTGGGAAGATGTAAAGACACAGCGCTGAGGGATCGCGCGCCGCCTGCCCGAACCCCCCGTCCGCGCGGGCGGAAACCGCTTGTCGTCCGGGGGTGCGGCGGGGGAACGGGGCGGGCGGCGGGGCCGGGAATCCCTTCTTCGTCGTCCGAGAGCTCAGCCAACCGACTGTTTACTCGGCCCGCTCGGATGATCAATCGCCCCGCCACACCGATGGCGACCGCCGCCACCGCCACGTTTACGAGCAGCAGGTCCCGGCCGGCGATCGGGAGGAGATCCGCACGGCGCAGCGGAGGGGCGTCGAGGTCCGTCGTCGCGGCCGACGGCGAGCCGGGGTGGGTGCGCCGGGTCGGTCTGCGCGTGGCGGAACGGGACGTCGGGATTCTCGAGAAACGGAGAGAGGAGCGGGCCCCAGCCGTCCCCTTCACCGGTCCGTGCTTGAGAAGCCTCTTCAGGGGCTCTGGTGAGATCGCGCATCGCGGGCGTCCGGCCGTGCTGTGTTGCGGCCGGTGCCGTTCGCTGCCCCGGCACGAGGTGATGACCTGACGGTCGACTCGAGAATGGCGATGAGGGTGTCGGTGAGCAGCGTGTGCACCTGCCGTCGGGTGAGCGTTCGGCGTTCGACCCATTCCCGGCTCGTTGATTTGATCAGGCCCCCGTATGCACGGATCATGGGGTGGAGCGTCCGAGCCTCCGCATCGGTGATCGTCGGTCCGAGGGCTTCGAGCAGGCGATCCGCTGCGAGATCGTCCGCATCGCTCAGAATCTTCCCGACGTCCGGATCGCTTGCCATGCCTCCGCCGGCAACCGCGACGAGCCAGGTCTTGCCGTGGCGTTCGACGACGTCGAGGAACCACTCGATGAATGCGTCCGCTCGCTCGGTGAGTGTGCCGTGGGGAACGGCGACGCGGTCGGGTGGGGGAACCGTGACCATCGCTTTGATCACTTCGAGGTAGAGGTCCCGCTTGCTCCCGAAGTAGTGGTTGATGAGCCCTCGCGCAACCCCGGCCTCCTTCGCCAGCTCCGTGGTCGAGACGGAAGCGAATGGTCGTTCGCCGAACAACCGGATTGCGCACTCGAGGATCTGGCGACGGCGCGCGTCGGGTTCGAGGCGCTGCCGTCGAGGTTCGACGTCCGAGCTCATGGCCCTACCTTCCCATTTCACACGTCGCGCTCATTCCACGGTATCCGCCGAGACAGCCGGCCCCTCCGCGCCCAGCGCTCGGAGCGTACTCGCGTGCGCTATCGGCCCGGAGCGTTATTGACAGTCTGCCAACAAGCTGGTTACTTTGGGGCATCCGCGGGACATGAACCGACCCGATCTGCGCGACACCGGAGGCGCCGTGTCATCAGCACTCACGACAGCACCTGATTCGAGCGATCTCGCAGCCGTTCGAGAACTTGCTCGCGACTTCTTCGCCAAGGAGGTGGCACCACTCGAGTCCAAGTTCATCGAGCAGGGCTTCCCCGATCGATCCGTCTACCGCAAGGCCGGCGAACTCGGACTTCTGTGCATGTCCGTGCCTGACCGGTACGGCGGCGGCGGGGGAACGTTTGCGCACGAAGCGATCCTGTTCGAGGAACAGGTCCGGGCCGGCGACAGTGCGCTACAGCTCGGTGTCCACACCGGAATCGTTCCGCACTACATCCTCGCGTACGGCACCGAAGAGCAGAAGCAACGCTGGTTGCCGAAACTGGCATCCGGGGAGTGGATCGGCGCCATTGCGATGACCGAACCCGGAACCGGATCCGATCTGCAGGCGATCAGCACGCGGGCAATCAGCTCGGGAAGCGACTATCTTGTCTCCGGCGCAAAGACTTTCATCTCCAATGGCCGAAACTGCGATCTGTTGATCATCGCCGCCAAGACCGACGCCGGCGCCCGAGCTTCCGGAATCTCCCTGCTGGTCGCCGAGGTCTCCGACGATACGCCCGGCTTCGAGCGAGGGCGTGTGCTGCACAAGATCGGACAGCAAGGGCAGGACACCGCCGAACTGTTCTTCGAGGAGTTGCGCATCCCGGCAGCGAACCTCCTCGGCCCGGCCGAAGGTCGCGGTTTCGTCCAGTTGATGGAGCAACTCCCCAACGAACGCCTGATCTGCGCCGTGGCCAGCGTCGCGATGATGGAGCACGCGGTCGAGGTGACCACCGCGTACACCAAGGAACGTCACGCCTTCGGCAAGCCGCTCATGGCCATGCAGCACACGAAGTTCGAGCTCGCAGAGTGCGCAACGATCACTCGCATAGCGAGGACGTTCGTCGACGACTGCATCGCCCGGTACTTGCGCGGTGAGCTCGATGTGCCCACCGCCGCCATGGCCAAGTACTGGACCAGCGACCAACAGTGCGCGATCGTCGATCGATGCCTGCAGATGTTCGGTGGCTACGGATACACGACCGAATTCCCGATCGCACGAATGTTCACCGACAGCCGTGTCCAGAAGATCTACGCCGGCGCCAACGAGGTCATGAAGGACATCATCGCTCGATCGCTGTAAGACGCTGCGGGAAGGACTTGCTGTGAGCACCGAAGCGAGGCCCCATACGGGAGCCGGTTCAGCGGGCCGCAGAGCCTGATCGACAAAGCGGCCTCCGGCGGCGTCTTCGAGTAGTGGCAAGGCCGCCCGACACGTTTTCACCTCACCGACGCTTTTCACCCAGACCCCTTGGAGCCTCGATGTATCTGACACAAGGCTTGCACCGCGTCCTTCAGCGCACCCCGGACTCGCCCGCCACCATCTACGGCGATCGAACGCGCACCTTCCGCGAGCACATCGATCGGATCGCCCGTCTCGCCGGTGGCTTGCACAGCCTCGGCGTCTCCTCCGGCGATCGCGTCGCGATGCTCTCGCTCAACAGCGACCGGTACGCCGAGTACCTCCTCGCGGTCCCGTGGGCCGACGCGGTGCTCAATCCGGTCAACATCCGCTGGAGCCCCGCGGAGATCGCCTATTCGCTGAACGACTCGGAAACCCGAGTCCTCCTCGTCGACGACGCGTTCGCCGCTGCGATCCCGGCGCTTCGCGCTGCATGTCCCGGACTGAGCACAATCGTGTACTGCGGCGAGAACGCTGCCCCGGAGGGCACCGTCTCGTACGAGGAACTGATCTCGTCCACCACGCCGGTGGAGGATGCGAGACGGTCCGGGGACGAGTTGGCCGGCATCTTCTACACCGGCGGAACAACGGGCTTCCCCAAGGGCGTGATGCTCAGCCACACAAACATGGTCACCTCGGCACTGGGAACGGTCGCCACCGGCGAATTGCTGTCCGGCGACGCACGGTTACTCCACGCCGCCCCGATGTTCCACCTGGCCGACCTGGCGGCGTGGGCAGGGCAGGTCATGCTCGGTGGTCCCCACATCATCGTCCCGTTCTTCGACCCGGTCGCGGTCCTCGGGGCGATCGAGCGGCATCGTCCCACCGATGTTCTGCTCGTCCCGACGATGCTCCAGCTACTCGTCGATCACCCCGCGATCAGCGAGCACGACCTGTCGTCGATGCAGCGGATTCTCTACGGCGGTTCGCCCATCGGCGAAGGGCTGGCGACCCGCATCCTGCGAATGTTCCCCGGTGTGCGGATGACTCAGGCATACGGCATGACCGAGGTTGCTCCGGTCGCCTCGCTCCTGTTGCCGGATGATCACACAGGCGCCAGGCTGCGATCGGGGGGACAGGCTGCGCCCCACTCGGAACTCGAGGTCGTCGACGTCGAGGGAAACACCGTCCCCACCGGTACGGTCGGCGAGATCTGCGTGCGCGGTGGGCACGTCATGCAGGGGTACTGGAACAAGCCCGACGAGACAGCAGCGGTGTTGCGGGACGGCTGGTATCACACCGGCGACGGCGGCTACCTCGACGAAGACGGATTCGTCTTCGTCGTCGACCGCATCAAGGACATGATCGTCACCGGCGGCGAGAACGTGTATTCCGCCGAGGTCGAGAGTGTGCTGAGTAAGCATCCGGCGGTCGCGCAGTCCGCGGTTGTCGGTCTGCCTCACGAAATCTGGGGCGAAACGGTTCATGCCGTGGTGGTGCCGACGGCGGGCGCACAGGTCACCGTCGACGAGCTGCAGGTGTTCTGCAAGCAGCACATCGCCGGATACAAGACACCCCGCAGCATCGACTTCGTCGACTCGATTCCCATGTCCGGCGCAGGAAAGATCCTCAAGCGCGAACTCCGAGAGAATCTTTCCGGTCGGGCGCAATGAAGAACGACATCACGCTGCCCGGCAACGAATTCCGATCTCTCGATCCGGCCACCGATGCGGAAATCGAACGGTTCCGCGTTCACGGCGAAGACGATGTGCAGCTGCGCGTCGACCGCGCGCGCTCCGCTTCGCGTTGGTGGCAGCGACAGGGACTGCGCGGCCGAGCCGCCCATCTGCGGCGGTGGCGGACACGGATCTGGCAGAACGCCGACGAGATCATCGAGTTGATCCATCGTGAGAACGGCAAACCCCGCGACGACGCCTTCATCGAGGTCGTCCTGGCCGTCGAGCACATGCGCTGGGCGGAAGAGAATGCCGCCCGTGCGCTTCGGCCGCCGAAATCCAGTCCCGGGTTGCTCTTCGCGAACTATGCGACGGCCGTCGAGTACTTGCCAGTCGGGGTAGTCGGCATCATCTCGCCGTGGAACTACCCCCTCTACGCGCCGAACAGCTCCGTGGCGTTCGCACTTGCCGCCGGGAACACTGTCGTGTTGAAACCGAGTGAATACACGCCGGCCGTGGCCGCCTGGTACGTCGAGGCGTTCTACCACGCCAATCCGCATGCGCCGTTGGGTGTGCTGGAACTGACCACCGGGTTCGGGGAAACCGGCGCGCTGCTCTGCAACGCGGGCGTGAACAAGATCGGGTTCACCGGTTCGACGCGTACCGGCAAGAAGATCATGGCCCAATGCGCACGCACGCTGACCCCGGTGTTGCTCGAGTGCGGCGGCAAGGACCCCGTCGTCGTCGCGGAGGATGCCGATGTGAAAGCGGCTGCCCGCGCCGTCGCCTGGGGTGCCTTCACGAACGCGGGACAAACCTGCGTCGGCGTCGAACGCGTCTACGTCGTTCGTGAGGTCGGAGAGCAGTTCCTCACCGAACTACGCGGGCAGCTCGCGCACGTGCGTCCCGGCAACGGTGCGGAAGCCACGTACGGTCCGATGACGATGCCCGCCCAGATCGAGGTCGTGCGGCGGCACATCGACGCTGCCGTCGAGGCCGGTGGTCAACTACTGATGGGTGGACCGGAATCGGTCGGCGACCGGTACATCGAACCGGTCGTGATCCTCGATGCGAGCGAGGACTGCGCCGCGGTACGCGAGGAAACCTTCGGGCCGGTGGTGACCGTGCGGACGGTAGCCGACGTCGCCGAAGCTGTGGAGTTGGCCAATGCCAGTGATTTCGCACTCGGGGCGTCGGTGTTCTCGCGCACGCACGGCGCCGAGATCGCCGGGCAGCTACGTGCCGGCCAGGTCTCGATCAACTCCGTCGTCGCCTTCGCGGGGATGGGTGCGGTCCCGATGGGCGGGATCGGCGACAGCGGCTTCGGACGCGTCCACGGAGTCGATGGGATGCGTGAGTTCGTTCGTACCCGCAGTCTCGTCCGTCAGCGTTTTCCGCTGCCCGGGTTCGAGTTGATCACGCTGCGCCGCAAGGCGCATGTTCTTCCGGTGCTGCGTCGGGTTCTCGGCCTGCGTCACGGGCGCTGAGGCAGCACGATCGGCAGCAGGCGGGAGCGCGCGAAGGAAACCAGGTCGTCGTGGGACGCGAGAGGGACCAGTGCCTGTGGAGTCAGTATGACCGAATGCGCCACCCGCACCAGCACCTCGGCGCGTCCGACGAGATCCTCGACGGGTGGCAGCAGGCCGGACTCCACTGCTTCCTCGAGAATTGCGACCGCGGCGTGGGTGGCGGTCGCCAGGATGGCACCACCGTCGGTCGTCAGTCGTGGAAGCGAGCCGGCCGCCTCCAGGGCGAGCAACCGGTTCCACACCGGGTGTTCGCGCATGCGTCCGACGGTGGTCGCGAACACATTTCCGACGAGATCGTCGATCGTTCGCGCGGCTCGCGCTGCGGCTACGACCTCCTCGATCAGGCGCGCGGCGCTGCGCGCCGTCACTGCCTGCGCCACCTCGTCGCGGCCGCCGATCCGGCGATAGATGGTCACCCGCCCGACGCCGGCACGGCGCGCGATGTCGTTGACGGTCGTCAACCGGACCCCGACCTCACTGAACTGGGCCTCGGCCGCGTCGAGGATCGACTCGATCTCCGGTGGGTTGGTCGCGGCGATCTCGGTGGCCGGCCCGGCCGTGCGGGGCTGTTCGACAGGCATCTTCCTAGGCTATCCCGCGTCGTTCGAGTGAAACATTGATACATGAAATGTTCTGACGTATCTTCACCGTATCGACAAGTAACACGTATCGACCGAGGAGACACGGCATGCCGTCACATCACTGCGCTCCGACGCCCTACACCGAGGAAGCGCTGGCGATCACTGCCCGCAACGTCCGGTTCGACTGGACGGGGGTGCCACTTCAGTACATTCCCGGTGACTCGTACGCCACACAGTTCTGGAACGTGATGCACCTTGTTCTGCCCGAGGGCGAACGGGCGATGGCGGATGTCTTCGCCCGAGCTCTCCCCCTCATCGACGACCCGCGCCTACACGAAGAGGTCGTCGGATTCGTCGGGCAGGAAGCCACCCACGCAAGCTCCCACGAGGGATTCCGCAGGTACCTGGCGGAGAACGGCATCGAGATCGATCCGGTACTGCGTCGAATCGAGTACATCGTGGACCAGATCTTCGGCGACCACGGGATACGAGGTCGCGCGGGACGGTTCTGGCTTCGTGAACGTCTCGGCATCTACGCCGCCGCCGAGCACTTCACCGCTGTCGTCGGCGAGTGGCTCCTCGACAATGCCCCGTTCGACCGGCGAGGTGTCGACCCGACGATGCTCGATCTCCTGCGATGGCACGGCGCCGAGGAGATGGAGCATCGCAACGTCGCCTACGACGCCTTCCAGTACGTGGACGGCAGCTACGGACGCCGCGTTCGCACCGCCTTCATCGCGTTCGCAGGCCTGGCCTGCCTGTGGTTCAGTACCACCGCCTACCTGTACCGCAACGATCCCACCGAGACCCGGCGGCGACCCTGGCCGGTCGCCTACCGACGCGCGGCCCGGGCCTCGATGATCCCGAGCCTGACCTTCCTCGCGAAGCAGATCCCCCCGTACTTGAACCCGAAGTTCCATCCCTCTCGGATGGGTGAGATCGGCAAGGCCGTCCGCTACCTCGCCCAGTCCCCCGCAGCCCGAGAGGCGGCAGCATGACCACCGAGATGGCTCCGGCCCCGTCTCCCGTCCTCGGTGCCGTGATGCGCGCGGCCCGGGGGTACTCGAAACTGTTCAGCGAGAGCCGACTCGCTCCGCTGTTGTCGCGGCCCGCCCCGGTTCGTCACCGTGACTTCGACAGGGTGCTACGTGTCGAGAAGCGCACGGCCGAAGCGGACGACGTGGTCGGCTTGACCCTGGCAGCGCTCGACGGCCGGCCACTGCCCGCGTGGCTTCCCGGCGCGCACATCGATGCGTTCCTGCCCTCCGGGATGCAACGCCAGTACTCCTTGTGCGGAAACCCCGCCGATCGAGCCCGCTACCGAATTGCCGTCCGACGCGTCCCGGGCGGCGTCGGATCCGCCCAAATGCACGACACCGTCGACGAAGGCACCGTGCTGCGGGTGCGCGGTCCCCGTAACGCCTTTCCCTTCGCTCCGGCACCGTCCTACCTCTTCGTCGCCGCCGGCATCGGAATCACCCCGATCCTGCCGATGGTCCGCCGCGTCGCCGCGACCGACCTGCCGTGGAAGCTGATCTATCTCGGCAGAACACGCGCCACCATGCCGTTCCTCGACGAATTGTCAGCCCTCCCCGGAACGGGCGTCGATATCCGTCCCGACGACGAATTCGGCGTCACCCCGATCACCGAAATCCTCGGCCACGCTCTTCCCCACGGCGCGATCTACCTGTGCGGTCCGGCTCCTCTGATCAAGGACGCCCACGACCGGACACCGATCGCACAGCCCACATGTTCGCTGCACACCGAACGATTCACCCCTCCACCCGTCGTCGGAGGCGATCCCTTCGAACTGCGTCTGGTCCGGACCGGGACAGCGGTCGATGTGGCGGCAGACGAAACGGTGCTCTCGGCAATCAGGCGCGCGGTACCGTCGGCGACCTACTCATGTCGGCAAGGGTTCTGCGGCACCTGCAAAGTGCGTGTCCTGGCCGGAGACGTCGATCACCGGGACACGCGCCTCCTCGAGGAGGAACGCGCGGATTCGATGCTCCCCTGCGTCTCCCGGGCAGCAGGTTCCACCCTCGAAATCGACCTCTGAAACGAGCCCACCATGACCGATACACATCTGCGCATCGCCATCATCGGCGCCGGATTCGGCGGCCTGGGATCCGCCATCCGGCTCAAGGCCGCCGGAATCGACAACTTCGCGATATTCGAACGCGCCGATACCCTCGGCGGAACCTGGCAGGCCAATACCTATCCCGGCGCCCAATGCGACATCCCGTCGATCCTCTACTCGTTCTCGTTCGCCCCCAACCCCAACTGGACTCGCCTCTACCCACTGCAGGAAGAGATCAAGCAGTACCTCGAGGACTGCGCCGACAGACACAACATCCGCCCGCACCTGCATCTGGGAACCGACGTGCTCGAGGCCGCATGGGACGAGCCGGCACAGCGATGGCGACTGGATACCTCTCAGGGACGGTTCAGCGCCGACATCCTCGTGGCCGCCATGGGGCCGTTCAGCGAACCGTCGGTGCCGGACCTGCCCGGCCTCGACTCGTTCGAGGGCACCACCTATCACTCGGCCGACTGGAACCACGACCACGACGTCACCGGTCGCCGTGTGGCGGTGGTGGGCACGGGAGCCTCGGCCGTGCAGTTCATTCCGCGGCTTCAACCACACGCCGCCCGCATGACGGTGTTCCAGCGGACCCCCACCTGGATCCTCCCGCACCCCGATCGACCGGTCGGCGCAGGCATCCAGCGGGTCTTCGAACGACTGCCGTTCACCCAGCGCGCAGCGCGCAGAGCGCTGGACCTCGTCCAGGAAGCCCTGGTGCCCGGGCTGGTCTATCGCCCAGAACTGCTCCGCGGTGCCGGCGCGCTCGGCCGATGGCATCTACGCCGGCAGGTCCGAGATCCGCAGCTTCGTAGAAAACTCACCCCCACATACGCGTTCGGGTGTAAGCGCCCCACCTTCTCCAACGCCTACTATCCGGCGCTGGCGGCCGACAACGTCGACGTTGTCACCACGGGTATCGAACGCGTCGAACGCGACGCCGTGGTGACGACCGACGGCGTTCGGCACGAGGTCGACACCATCGTTTTCGGTACCGGGTTCAAACTTGCCGACAACAGTGGTTTCGCCCGCCTGCGAGGGCGGGACGGACGGACGCTGGCGCAGCAGTGGGCAGGTGGTGAGATGGCCGCCTACCTGGGGACGACGATCGAGAACTTCCCCAACATGTTCATGCTGCTGGGACCGAACTCCGTCGTGTACACCTCCCAGGTCGTCACGATCGAAGCGCAGATCGCGTACCTGATCGGCGCCGTCGAAGCGATGGAGGCCCACGGTATCGGCAGCATCGAGGTTCGTGCCGACGTCCAGCAGGACTTCGTCGAGTACACCGATCGCCGCTTGGCCGGATCGGTGTGGAACTCCGGTGGATGCAGCAGCTACTACCTGAGCCCATCGGGGCGCAACTTCACATTCTGGCCCGGATACAACGCCTCGTTCCGGCGTCGAATGGCGCGGTTCGCGCTCACCGACTACCGAATCGGGCCCGCCCGCACACCCACTCCGGCGCCCCGCAGCCGTCGTTCGGTGGAGGTACCGGCATGACGCCTGTACTGAACCTGAAGGGCAAGGTCGTCCTCGTCACCGGCGCAGCACAAGGCATCGGGCTGGCCCTGGCCCGAGAACTACGCAACCGCGACGCCCGGGTCGTGCTCGTCGACCGCGACGAGGCCACACTGGTGGCCGCGGCCACGACGCTCGACTCCACCGGCACCTTCGTCGCAGTCGCCGATGTAACCGATCGTGACGCGATGGCAGCCGTCGTTGCCCGCGCCTCGGAAGAATTCGGGCAGATCGACGTGGTGATCGCCAACGCCGGTATCACCCCACCTCCGGCCACGGTGCGGACCGTCGACCTGGCCGAGTTCGACCGTGTGATGGCAGTCAACCTCACCGGCGCGCTCAACACCGTCCGGCCCACCCTGGACAGCATCGTCGCCCGGCGCGGACACGTCGTCGTCGTCGCATCCGCGGCAGCGTTCAGCCCAGGGCTCGGTGGTGCCGCATACATGGCCAGCAAGGCTGCCGCCGAACAACTGGGGCGGGCACTGCGCCTGGAGCTGGCACGCACCGGCGCCACCGCGTCGGTGGCGTACTACGGGTTCGTCGACACCGAACTGGCCCGCAATACCCTCGACCGGGATCCGCTCGGGGCCCGAGTCGGCGAGTTGCTGCCGTGGCCGATGAATCGGCGAGTCAGCGCCGAACATGCCGCTGCCGTCACCGTGCGCGCAATCGAGCACCGAGCGCCACGCATCGTCACCCCGCGACTATGGGGCGTGTACTCGGTCCTGCGCGGAATGGTGAACCCTCTGATCGACCGCTGGCTCGTGCGGGACCGCACAGTGCATGCGCTGATCGAGGACCTCGAACGGCGCGTGGTGGCCGACGCATGACCACCGTCACCCGCCGCAGTCGCGTGCTCGCGTCGGGCACGGATACCCTTCTGCGCCCGGTCTTCGAGCACCTCGCGCCCTCCGGTCCCGGGCGAATGCTGCTTCGTGGCGTCGTCGCCGCCGGCTCCGCGATCGGCGGACTACGCGCGGCACCCGGCACGCGGGTTTTCCGCGACACCGTTCCCGGCGAGATGATCGTTCCCGATCACGCCCGAGACGACGCGGCAATCCTGTACCTGCACGGGGGCGGCTACGTCGCGGGATCAGCTCGACTCGAGCGGGCGGTCACCTCTGATCTGGCTGCCGCGACAAGGCACCGCGTGCTGGTTCCCGACTACCGCAGAGCACCCGAGCACCGATTCCCCGCGGCTCGAACCGATGCGCTCGCGGCGTACCGCTCGTTGATTGCACGAGGCTATCCTCCTGCACGAACAGCGCTTGTCGGCGTCTCGGCAGGGGCGCATCTCGCGATGAGCATGCTGACGACGTTGATCGAGTGTGATCAACCCCTTCCCGCAGCGGCGGTGTTGTTCTCTCCGCTGCTGGATCCCTCCTGCACGGACGCTCTCCGCGCCGACGCGCTCCACCGCGATCCGTTCCTACCGCCGGCATTCGCTCAGTGCTGTGCGCGAAGCAATCTCGATACTCACGACCTGTCGTCACCGCACGTCAACGTCCTGCAGGCGCCCGCCTCCGTTCTGGCGCAGATGCCGCCTCTCGTCAGCTATGTCGGCTCGACCGAGTGCTTCGGCTCGGACAGCGCACGTCTCCACCAGGCCTTGCTCGAAGCCGGGGCCACCGCTGCCGCGATCACTGTGCCGGGACAGGTGCACTCATTCGTCTCGATGTGCCGGCGCCTTCCCGAAGCGCGCGCAGCGCTCGTCGACGCCGCGGCCTTCCTGCAAGGGCACCTTCGAACAGAAATCCTGGAAGAGGAAGCAGCATGACCAGTTGGCACACGCTCGCCGCTACGGACGACACGTTTTTCGACACGGCACCGGTGCGTGCCACGTACGCCATTACGGTTCCCGGGTCCCCGTCACAGCTTTGGCGGTCACTGGTGGCCGACGACGCGGTGCAGGCATGGAGCCCTGTAGTAACGGCCGTGCAGTGGGATCACACGACGCCACGGGGAGTCGGCACCATCCGCAATGTGACCCTCCTCGGCTCGACGACCATCAAGGAACGCTTCTACCGGTGGGACCACGAACGCAGAATGACGTTCAGCGCCACCGAGATCAACCGGCCACTGTGCCGTGCGTTCGCCGAGGACTACCTCCTCGAAGAAGACGGCACCGGCACGCGATTCACGTGGAGAGCCGCGATGAACCCCGTGCTGCCGGCACTGGTGCACAAGCCGACCGGCTCCGGCCTGACTCTCGCGCTCGCGCACCTCACGAAGGGATTGATCCGCCGGAGCCTGACCGAACACCACGCGGGGCGTACCCCCTGATCAGCAGAAGGACCTCGGTGACCCGACGGCGGGCGGTGGCGGCGCCGCGACGAACTCGACGACGTCATCGGTGCCTGGGCTCCCCGGCCGGTTCCTGTCGGCGAAAGTGCCGGTCCACCAGCCGCTGCCGGTCCCGAACCTGCCGGAACCCGACGGGATCGACACCTCCCCTCAGTCGGTGCGGTCCGCGAGTTGCTCGGAGAGGGCGAACAGCTCGGGGGAGTACTTCGGCGCCATCACGTGGTCGAGGAACACGAGCAGGGGAACCGCCAGTGCCCGTACCGCTCCGGTCAACAAGGAAATCTCCTTCCAGTGCAGCGGATTCGGCTCACCGGTAGACCAGGCCGCCGTCGATCAACCCGGACTGGCCGGTCATGTAGTCGGAGTCCGGGCCTGCCAGGTAGGAGACGTAGGCCGCGACGTCCTCCGGCGTCTGCGCGCGGCCGAGCGCGATGCCGCCGACGAACTTCTCGAACGTCGCTCCCTTCGGAGCCCCGGTCAGTGCCGCGAAGCGTTCGTCGATGGTGACCCACATGTCGGTGCCGACGACGCCGGGACAGTAGGCATTGACGGTGATTCCGTCGGACGCGTACTCCTTGGCCGCGGCCTGGGTGAGCGCCCGTACGGCGAACTTGGTTGCGGAGTACACCCCGAGCATCGCGAAGCCCTCGTGGCCGGCGATCGAGGACGCGTTGACGATCTTGCCGCCGTGCCCGCGCTCGCGGAACTTGGCGGCGGCGATCTGGATGCCCCAGAGGACGCCTTCGACGTTGACCGCCATGATCCGGGACACCTCCTCCGGTGTCACGTCCGCGATGGGGTTCACCTGTGCGATGCCGGCGTTGTTGACGATGATGTCGAACCCGCCCAGTTCGGTCTCCGTCCGGTCGACGGCGGCTCGGATCTGCTCGCGGTCGGTCACGTCCGCAACGACGGAGATCGCCTTCGAGCCGGCGGCCCGCACCTCGTCCTCGACCGCGGCGAGCTTGCCGCCGTCGACGTCGAGCAGTGCGATGTCCGCACCGTCCGCCGCCAGCCGCAGCGCGATCGCCCGTCCGATGCCCTGCCCGGCGCCGGTGACCAGCGCGACCTTGCCTTCGATGCTCATACCGGCTCCCGTCCATAGTGACCTGTGTCACTCGAAGGCAACCAGGGCGGCGGGGGGTGCTCAAGCGTTGCAATGCGCTGCATCGGGGGTGGCGCCCGCGCCGGTAGGGTCGGATCCGGCACGACGGACGGAGGAACCCATGAGCACGCTGCAGACCCTCGATCGTGGTCTGCGCGCGCTCGACATCATCTCCCGTTCGCCCGCCGGTATCACGGTCGCGGACCTCGCCAAGGAACTCGGGATCGCGCGGGCGATCTCCTACCGGATCGTCGCAACGCTCGAATCGCACGCGCTGGTGGTCCGGGCCGACGACGGCCGGATCCGGCTCGGCGCCGGTGCTGCCGTCCTTGCGTCGCGGTTCGTGCCCCAGTTTCAGCATGCGGCCGGTCCGGTGCTGCACGACCTGGCCGAGCGCACGCAGGCGACGGCTTTCGTGTCCGCCGCGCAGGGGGACGAGTGCATCGTCATCCTCGTCGCGGAGCCGGAAGGGGCGCTCCTGCACGTGGGATACCGGGTGGGCAACCGGCACCCGCTCGACCGCGGTGCGGCGGGGATCGCGATCCTCGCACTGCGACCCGAGGACGCGCGGGACCCCGAAGCGGTGAAGCAGGCCCGGGCGCTCGGCTACAGCGTCACGCGCGGACAGCTCGAGCGCGGCGCCGTGGGCGTCGCCGCCGGGGTGCGCGCGCCGCGGGGGGCCGGCCTCGAGTGCAGCGTCGGGGTGGTGGCCATCGCCGGTCTCGACGTCGATGCCGCGGCCCTCGCGGTCGGTGACGCGGCAGCACGGCTGAGCGCTCTGCTCACCGACTGACACTCCCATCGCCCGTTCGCCCGGCCGTCGGCCCGGAGATCAGTTGGCCCGGAGATCAGTCGGCCCGGAGATCAACGGAACTGTGGTCGGCGCCGAGAAGGCAAAGGCAAGAAGGCCATCGGCTCCTTGCCACTTTCAACATATAGCGCGCGGGGGGCCTTGCCGCAAGACCCCGGTCGTGCTGCAGAATCGCCAGCCGAAGCCGGAACCTGCGGAAACGGGAGATTCGCGAGGTGGGCGTCCAACCGCCGGTAGGACGCGGGTGGTTGCGGGCACCCGGCGCCCGGGTGCGGGTGTGCGGGCCCGCCGGACTGCGTGGGGCAGCCGGCCGAAATACAACGTTGTCGAACGGGGGATTTTCATGATCGATGTGATCGTTACCGGTGGCGGACCGACCGGTTTGATGCTGGCCGCCGAGTTGCGGCTGCACGGCGTGCACACGCTCGTGCTCGAGAAGGCGACGGAGCCGACCGCGCAGTCCCGCGGGCAGGGCCTGCACGCGCGCAGCGTCGAGATGATGGACCAACGCGGCCTGCTGGACCGGTTCCTCGCGGTCAGTGAGAAGTTCCGGGTCGGCGGTCTCTTCGGCGGCATCATGAAGCCGTGGCCGGACCGGGTGGACACGGCGCACCCGTACGGCCTCGCCACTCCGCAGCCGGTCACCGAACGACTGCTCAACGAGCACGCCCTCGAACTCGGCGCCGAGATCCGGCGCGGCTGCGAACTGGTCGGGCTGAGCCAGGACGACCACGGGGTGAGCGCCGAGCTGGCCGACGGCACCCGGCTGCGCTCGCGTTACCTCGTCGGCTGCGACGGCGGCCGCAGCACGGTGCGCAAGCTGCTCGGCGTCGGCTTCCCCGGCGAGCCCAGCAAGGTCGAGACGCTGCTCGGTGAGATGGAGCTGACCGAGGACCCGGCGACGGTGGCCGCCGTTGTCGCGGAAGTCCACAAGACCCATCTGCGGTTCGGCGCCGTACCCCTCGGGGACGGGGCGTACCGCGTCATCGTGCCCGCCGACGGGGTGGCCGAGGGCCGGGCGGCCGCACCGACCCTCGACGAGTTCACGCAGCAGCTGCGGGCGATCGCCGGCACCGACTTCGGCGCGCACTCGCCGCGCTGGCTGTCGCGGTTCGGCGACGCCACCCGGCAGGCCGAGCGCTACCGGGTCGGCCGGGTGTTGCTGGCCGGCGACGCGGCGCACATCCACCCGCCGACCGGCGGGCAAGGACTCAACCTCGGTATCCAGGACGCGTTCAACCTCGGCTGGAAACTGGCCGCCGAAGTGGGCGGCTGGGCACCGGAGGGACTGCTGGACAGCTACCACGCCGAACGGCACCCGGTGGGCGCCCGCGTGCTGGAGAACACCCGCGCGCAGATCACGCTGATGGGAACCGATCCGGGTGTGATCGCGCTGCGGGAGCTGTTCTCGAAGCTGATGGACTTCGAGGAGGTGAACCGGTACGTCACCGAGATGATCACCGCGGTCGGGGTCCGCTACGACTTCGGTGAGGGGCACGACCTGCTCGGCCGGCGGATGCGGGACGTGGGGCTGAAGCAGGGTCGCCTCTACGAGCTGATGCACGGCGGCCGCGGACTGCTCCTCGACCAGACCGGGCGGCTTTCCGTGGTGGGTTGGGCAGACCGGGTCGACCACGTCGTCGATGTCAGCGAGGAACTGGATGTGCCCGCGGTGCTGCTGCGGCCCGACGGCCACGTGGCGTGGGCCGGTGACGATCAACAGGATCTGCTCGGCCGGCTGACCCAGTGGTTCGGCGCTGCCGCCGGCTGAGCGCGCGGAGGTGCTCGAAGGGGCAGGACCTGCCTCGGGTACCGGCTCGTGACATCCGGTCCTGATGCTCGGGGTGGCGGCGGCCGCGTGGGCGCCGGGAGAGTCCGGCGGACGTGGGCCCGGCTGCTGTGACCGCGGATCCGGCTTGACCTCTTCTGTGACGCCGCTTACTCTGCTGCTTGTCCGTTTATAGGACGAAACTGTTCGATAAAGGTAACAGTGCTGTTGGAGAGGTTTTCGGTGTCAGCATGAGTGCATCAGTTCCGACTTCGGCGTCGGCTTGTCCCGTCGATCACGCGGCCCTGGCCGGCGGCTGCCCGGTGTCGGCGAACGCCGCGGCGTTCGATCCGTTCGGTTCCGCGTACCAGACCGATCCGGCCGAGTCGCTGCGCTGGTCCCGCGACGAGGAGCCGGTGTTCTACAGCCCCGAACTCGGCTACTGGGTCGTCACCCGGTACGAGGATGTGAAGGCGGTGTTCCGCGACAACATCCTGTTCTCGCCGGCGGTCGCGCTGGAGAAGATCACTCCCGTCTCGGCGGAGGCCACCGCCACCCTCGCCCGGTACGACTACGCCATGGCCCGGACCCTCGTGAACGAGGACGAGCCCGCCCACATGCCGCGCCGTCGCGCGCTCATGGACCCGTTCACCCCGAAGGAACTGGCGCACCACGAGGCGATGGTGCGACGGCTCACGCGCGAATACGTCGACCGTTTCGTCGAATCCGGCAAGGCCGACCTGGTGGACGAGATGCTGTGGGAGGTTCCGCTCACCGTCGCCCTGCACTTCCTCGGCGTGCCGGAGGAGGACATGGCGACGATGCGCAAGTACTCGATCGCGCACACCGTGAACACCTGGGGCCGCCCCGCGCCCGAGGAGCAGGTGGCCGTCGCCGAGGCGGTCGGCAGGTTCTGGCAGTACGCGGGCACGGTGCTCGAGAAGATGCGGCAGGACCCGTCGGGACACGGCTGGATGCCCTACGGGATCCGCAAGCAGCGGGAGATGCCGGACGTCGTCACCGACTCCTACCTGCACTCGATGATGATGGCCGGCATCGTCGCCGCGCACGAGACCACGGCCAACGCGTCCGCGAACGCGTTCAAGCTGTTGCTCGAGAACCGCGCGGTGTGGGAGGAGATCTGCGCGGATCCGTCGCTGATCCCCAACGCCGTCGAGGAGTGCCTGCGCCACTCCGGGTCCGTGGCGGCGTGGCGACGGGTGGCCACCGCCGACACCCGCATCGGCGACGTCGACATCCCCGCCGGCGCCAAGCTGCTCGTCGTCAACGCGTCCGCCAACCACGACGAGCGCCACTTCGAGCGCCCCGACGAGTTCGACATCCGGCGCCCGAACTCGAGCGACCATCTCACCTTCGGGTACGGCAGTCACCAGTGCATGGGCAAGAACCTGGCCCGCATGGAGATGCAGATCTTCCTCGAGGAGCTCACCACGCGGCTTCCCCACATGGAACTCGTACCCGACCAGGAGTTCACCTACCTGCCGAACACGTCCTTCCGCGGACCCGACCACGTGTGGGTGCAGTGGGATCCGCAGGTGAATCCCGAGCGCACCGATCCTGCTGTGCTGCACCGGCATCAGCCGGTCACCATCGGAGAACCCGCCACCCGGGCGGTGTCTCGCACCGTCACCGTCGAGCGCCTGGACCGGATCGCCGACGACGTGCTGCGCCTCGTCCTGCGCGACGCCGGCGGAAAGACGCTGCCCACGTGGACTCCCGGCGCCCACATCGACCTCGACCTCGGCGCGCTGTCGCGCCAGTACTCCCTGTGCGGCGCGCCCGACGCGCCGACCTACGAGATCGCCGTACACCTGGATCCCGAGAGCCGCGGCGGTTCGCGCTACGTCCACGAACAGCTCGAGGTGGGAAGCCCGCTCCGGATGCGCGGTCCTCGGAACCATTTCGCGCTCGACCCCGCCGCCGAGCACTACGTGTTCGTCGCCGGCGGCATCGGCATCACCCCCGTCCTGGCCATGGCCGACCACGCCCGCGCCCGGGGGTGGAGCTACGAACTGCACTACTGCGGTCGAAACCGTTCCGGCATGGCCTATCTCGATCGTGTCGCCGGGCACGGTGCCCGGGCCGCCCTGCACGTGTCGGAGGAAGGCACCCGGATCGACCTCGCCACCCTGCTCGCCGAGCCCGCCTCCGGCGCCCAGATCTACGCGTGCGGGCCCGGTCGGCTGCTCGCCGGACTCGAGGACGCGAGCCGGCACTGGCCCGACGGGGCACTGCACGTCGAGCACTTCACCTCGTCCCTCGCGGCGCTCGATCCGGACGTCGAGCACGCCTTCGACCTCGAACTGCGCGACTCGGGGCTGACCGTGCGGGTCGAACCCACCCAGACCGTCCTCGACGCGTTGCGCGCCAACAACATCGACGTACCCAGCGACTGCGAGGAAGGCCTCTGCGGCTCGTGCGAGGTCGCCGTCCTCGACGGCGAGGTCGACCACCGCGACACGGTGCTGACCAAGGCCGAGCGGGCGGCGAACCGGCAGATGATGACCTGCTGCTCGCGTGCCTGTGGCGACCGGCTGGCCCTGCGACTCTGAATCACCGACCTTCGAAAGGATCCGTCATGGGATCTACGCTCGACCCGATCGCCGTGCGCACCGCGCCTACCGCGCCGGACGTGCCACGCAGCAGCTTCAAACGGGTCCTCACCGGAAGCATGGCCGGTGCCGTGCTCGAGTGGTACGACTTCGCGATCTACGGCATTCTCGCCGCCACCGTCCTCGGCCCGCTGTTCTTCCCCGGATCCGACGGCATCACCAAGTTGCTTCTCGCCCTTGCCACCCAGGGCCTCGGCTTCATCGCCCGGCCGCTCGGCGGCATCGTCTTCGGCCATCTCGGCGACCGGTTCGGCCGCAAGCCGATGCTCGTGATCACCTTCGTGATGCTGGGCACCGCCACCGCGTCGATCGGGCTGCTGCCGACCTACGAGCAGATCGGCATCTGGGCCACCGTCCTGCTCGTCGCGCTGCGCATGATCCAGGGCTTCGCGCTCGGCGGTGAATTCGGCGCGGCCGTGCTGCTGGTGAGCGAATACGGCGAGCCGAAGCGCCGCGGCTTCTGGGCGTCCTGGCCGCAGGCGGGCGCACCGTCGGGCACCGTGCTTGCCGCCGTGGTCGTCTCGGCCCTGGTGTTCCTGCTCCCGGCCGACTCGTTCGACGCATGGGGCTGGCGGATCGCGTTCCTGTTCGCGATTCCGCTCCTGATCATCGGCTTCTGGATCCGGCACGGCGTCGAGGAGTCCCCGGTGTTCCGGGCGGCGCAGGCTTCCGCGGCCGGCCGCACCGAGTCCCGGTCGAGCATCGTCGAAGCGCTGTCCCGTCCGCGCCCGGTGCTGCTCGGTATCGGCATGCGCCTCGGCGAGAACATCGCCTTCTACGTCTACACCGTCTTCGTCATCGCGTACGCCACCACCTACCACGGCTTCGCGCGGGGCGAGGTGATACTGGCCGTGACCTTCGCGTCGGTGTTCCAGTTCGTCGGCATGATCGGTGGCGGCCGGTGGTCCGACCGGGTCGGCCGCCGCATCGCGATGCTGGTGCCTGCCGTGGTGCTCGTGGTGTGGGCGCCCGTCTTCTTCTGGCTCGTGCAGATGCAGAGCGTGCCGCTGCTGTGGGTGGGTGTCTGCGTCGGTGCCTTCTTCCACGGTGCTCTCGCCGGCCCGGAGGCGGCCTGGATCACCGAACTGTTCCCGACCCGCTACCGGTACGCCGGCTCGTCGCTCGTGTTCCAGGGGTCGTCCATCATCGCCGGCGCGCCCGCGCCCTTCATCGCCGTCTGGCTCATCGACCGGTTCGGCGTCGGGACCGTCATCGCGTACCTGGTGGTGACCATGATGATCACCGTTGTCGCGGTGCTGAGCAGCCGCGAGACCAAGGGCATCGATCTCGACCGCATCGAGTGACCGGACACCGTTGCCGGGCGGCCGTGACGCCGCCCGGCAACGGCCGTCCCGGTTACCCCGTCCGGACGGCCGTCCCGCGGTACGGTCGGACCGGAGGTGATCGACATGGAAGAGATCGCGAAGATCGTCGGTATTGCTTTCGTCTACATCGTCGTCGCAGAGGTGATCATCGGTACGCTCGCCCTGCTGATCATTTCGACGATCAGTCCGCACTTTCTGCAGCGCAAGCCGAAGTACGGCGCGACCGGACCCCGATACGGGGCCACTAGCCCCAGCCCAGCTCGTGCAGCCGAGCATCCTCGATTCCGAAGTAGTGAGCGATCTCGTGAATGACCGTCACCGCGACCTCGTGCACCACGTCGTCGTCGGAGTCGCAGATGTCGAGGATGGCGTCGCGATAGATGGTCACGGTGTCCGGTAGCGCACCCGCATAGTGGCTGTCGCGCTCGGTGAGCGCGATCCCGTGGTAGAGCCCGAGCAGATCGGGCTCCTCCTCGTTTCTGGGCTCTACCAGCACCACCACGTTGTCGATGGCCCGCGCGAGTTCCGGTGGGATCAGATCCAGAGCCTCTCCGACGAGCTCGTCGAACCGCTCGTCGCCCATCCGTGCGGCCACCTCAGGCGCCCGGAACGGGCGCCGCCCCCGGCAACGGGGTCGGCAGCGAGCGGCCCTCGGGCGCGGCGGGCGGCGGCACCGGCGGCTGGCCGTCGATGAGGATGTCGCCCGCGGCCGTGCCGGTGACCGGCGCGAATCCGCCGCCCTCGACCTGCTTGCCCACCGAACAGTTGACCTTGCGGCTGCCCGCCAGCCAACTGTCGAAGTCCAGGTTGTCCCAGAACAGCGTGAGGGTCTTGTTGCGCAGCGCGTCGGGGCTGCCCAGGTAGGTGTTGGCGTTCTCGGTGCACGTCCCCTCGAGGTATTTGTCCTGGTCCTCGACACTCGGCAGACCACCGGGGAACTGCCCGGACAGGTCCACCACGGAGATCACCTCGAAGGCGTGCGGCTGGGCGCAGTCCACCGGGTCCGCCGGCACCCCGTTGTTGATGCCGATGCACGTGCCCACGTCCCAGACCTTGGACTGGTCCTGGTCGGCGACCTTGCCCTTGATCGGCAGCAGGTTGCCAGTGGTGGAGGAGAACTGCAGGCCGCAGCGCAGCGTCCGCTCACCGGCCGCCCAGCCCGCCTCACCGGGGTTGATCAGGCCCACGCTGAACTTGCCGTGCGGGTCGAACCGGCCGTCGAGGTAGTCCATCGCGGCCGGCGCGCACAGCTCGTCGCGCAGTTCGGTGAACCGCAGCACCGACGGGAAGCGCGACCCGGGACCCCACTCGGCGCCCGGGTACACGCTCAGGTCGATGTCCTTGACCACCTCGAACAGATGCGACTCGGCGCAGTCCACCTTCGCCAGGTCGCTCGCATCGATCTCCGTCCAGGTCAGGCAGTCGCCTGCGACGGCTGTGCCGAATGCCTCGCCGGCCACGGCGCCGGTGGTCACCACGGCACTCGTCGAACCGCCGGGCTCGTCGTCGGACCCGCCGAATCCCGCCACCACCGCGGTGACGAGCGCCGCGAGTACCGCGCCCGCCGCAACCAGCATCAAGGCGCGACGGGTCAGCTTCGCGGACGGGGCACCCCGGACCCGCGAGGCGGACGGTGTCGTCCGATCGGACTGCTGCTCACTCTCCTCGGCCATCACCGTCCATCATGCCTGTGCGCGCCGCCCCGGGTAACTTCGGTGCGCATGACGGAGCCCATCGATCCCGGAGTGCAGGAGATCGCGCAGCGCCTGTTCGATGCCGCCCGCGCCGGGCACGTCGAGACGCTCGCCGCCTATGTCGACGCCGGGGTGCCTGTGAACCTGTGCAACGAGAAGGGCGACACCCTGCTGATGCTGGCGTCCTACCACGGTCACGCCGACGCGGTGCGGACCCTGATCGAACGGGGCGCCGACGTCGACCGGCTCAACGACCGCGGGCAGTCGCCGATCGCCGGCGCCGTGTTCAAAGGGGCGATCGACGTCGTGCGGGTGCTCACCGACGCCGGAGCCGACCCGTACGCCGGGCATCCGAACGCCGTGGACTCGGCGAGGATGTTCCAACGCGAGGACTGCCTGCAACTGTGGGCACAGTAGGTCGGAATCGGCCGCAGACGGCGCCGAGTAGGCTGTGACCTCGTGATCGACCTCAAGTTCCTCCGCGAGAACCCCGACGCCGTCCGTGCCTCGCAGCGCATCCGAGGCGAGGACCCCGGCCTCGTCGACGCGCTGCTCGAGGCCGACGCGGCCCGTCGTGCCGCGGTGCTGGCCGGCGACAACATCCGCGCCGAGCAGAAGGCGCTGGGCAAGAAGGTCGGGCAGGCGTCCCCGGAGGAACGGCCCGCGCTGCTCGACGGTGCGAAGGAACTCGCCGCGAAGGTCAAGAAGCTCGAGGCCGAGCAGCAGGCCGCCGAGGAGGCGCTCGGGCGCGCGCACCTGGCGATCTCCAACATCGTGCAGGAGGGTGCCCCCGCCGGCGGGGAGGACGACTTCGTCACCCTCGAGACCGTCGGCGAGCTGCCCACCTTCGACTTCGAGCCGAAGGACCATCTGACCCTCGGCGAATCGCTCGGACTGATCGACATGGAGCGCGGCGCGAAGGTCTCCGGCGCCCGGTTCTACTTCCTCACCGGCTACGGCGCGCTGCTGCAGCTCGGCATGCTGCAGCTCGCCGCCCAGCGGGCCGTCGCCAACGGCTTCCAGATGATGATCCCCCCGGTGCTCGTGCGGCCGGAGATCATGCAGGGCACCGGCTTTCTCGGCGCCCACGCCGACGAGATCTACCACCTCGCCGACGACGACCTGTACCTCGTCGGCACGTCGGAGGTGCCGCTCGCCGGCTACCACTCCGGCGAGATCCTCGACCTGTCGGGCGGTCCGAAGCGGTACGCGGGCTGGTCGTCGTGCTTCCGCCGCGAGGCCGGCAGCTACGGCAAGGACACCCGCGGCATCATCCGGGTCCACCAGTTCGACAAGGTGGAGATGTTCGTCTACTGCAAGCCCGAGGACGCCACCGCCGAACACCAGCGGTTGCTCGCGTGGGAGCGCGACATGCTCGCCGCGATCGAGGTGCCGTACCGGGTCATCGACGTCGCGGGCGGTGACCTCGGCTCGTCGGCGGCCCGCAAGTTCGACTGCGAGGCGTGGGTGCCCACGCAGGAGCGCTACCGGGAACTGACCTCCACGTCGAACTGCACCACCTTCCAGGCTCGTCGCCTCGGCGTGCGCTACCGCGACGAGAACGGCAAGCCGCAGATCGCTGCCACCCTCAACGGCACGCTCGCCACCACCCGCTGGCTCGTCGCGATCCTCGAGAACCACCAGCAGGCCGACGGGTCCGTGCGCGTTCCGTCGGCGCTCGTGCCGTTCGTCGGGCGTGAGGTGCTCGAACCGCCGGCCTGAGACGTTCCGCCGCGTGGGATGGCGGCCGAATGTCACATGGGTTCGCTCGGATCGAACGCATGTGACATTCGGTCACCCCGCCCGGGAGGGCCGACGCCGTCAGCTGCCCGGGTCGCAGCCGACGGCCACGTACGCGTGCAGGCCGTCGGGGTCGTCGCGCAGCAGATACTCGTAGTCGCTGGTGCCCATCACGGCGTCGTTCGCGTCGCGGAACGACCAGCGCACCCGGGCCCGCACGATCTTGTCGGTGACCGGGGAGAGGTCGAGCAACTCGTGCCCCACACCGGCGAGGCCGTGCTTCCGGTAGGTCTCGTTGCTCTGCGTGAGCGCCTCGGTGATCTCCTTCCGGCTCGCCAGCGATCCGGCGAACGAATCCGTCAGGATCGTGCCCGGTTCACCCCACAGCGCGGCCGAGGCCTCGGCGTCGAACCCGGCGAGCGCCTCTCCGTACAGGGTGAAGAAGCGGTCCAGTGCGATGCGTTCCACGCTCATGCATTTCAGTGTGCGGGTCCGGCGACGGTTGTCAGCGCAGAATCAGGCAGGTGGTCGACGCGGTCGCGAGCAACCGGTCGTTCTCGTCGCGGGCCTCGCCGCGGGCGGTGGCGGTGCGACGGCCGCTGTACTCGCAGATGCCGTGCACGCGGACGACGCCGTTGCCGGCCTGGACCGGCCGCAGATACCGCACCTGCAGGTCCAGGGTCGTGTACCCGACACCGGCCTCGAGCGTGCTCGACACGCTGAACCCCATCGCGGTGTCGAACATCGTCGCGATCACGCCGCCGTGCACGCTGCCCACCGCGTTGGCGTGGAACTCCTGCGGTTCCATGCTCACCTCCACCCAGCCCTCGCGTGCGTCGGTCACCCGGAAGCCGAGGGTGCGCGACGTCGGATGGTGCGGGATGGAGCCGTCGATCAGGCCGCGCAGGAAGTCGAGGCCCTGCATGTCGCGGTTCGCGGCGGACGTCGGGGCGGGGTCGTCCCACGTGTAGGTGCGCTGGCGTTCGGTCACCAGCCGACCGTATCGCGCGGTGACAATCCCGTCCGCGCGTGCCACCCTGGAGCCATGCGACACCGATGTTGATCCGGATCCGCCTCTTCCCTGACCGTTCGTGTGGTGGCGTACGCGGCCACCCGCGAACTCGTGCCGCTCTACGGTCTGTACGCCCTGCTGTTCGAGGACCACGGCCTCGGTGCGGGCGAGATCTCGTCGCTCTTCGTGCTGTGGTCCGTCGTGGCGTTCGTCGCGGAGGTGCCGTCGGGCGCGTGGGCCGACACGGTGTCCCGCCGGGGTCTGTTGCTGCTCAGCGCCGTCCTGTTCACCGCGGGCTTCGCCCTGTGGCTGCTGTTCCCGGGCTACTGGGGGTTCGCGGCGGGCTTCGTGGCGTGGGGGATCAGCGAGTCGCTGAAGTCCGGGACGTTCGAGGCCCTGGTGTACGACGAACTGTCCGCACGCGGGGCGGCGCACCGGTATCCGGCGGTACTGGGCTACGCGAACGCCGGCGAGACGCTGTGCGTCCTCGTCGCGACGCTGTCGGCCGCGCCGCTGTTCGCGGTGGGCGGCTACGCGACGGTGGGGTGGTTGTCGGTGGCGATCACCGTCGGCAACGGGTTGCTCGTCCTCACCCTGCCGGCCGCCCCTCGTCACGCCTCGGCGGACGAGACAGGCGCCGTTCCAGGCGCTTTCGTGACTCGCTATCTGGCGGTGCTGCACGCCGGGACGAGCGAGGCACGACGCAGCGCCGTGGTGCGCCGCGCGGTGCTGCTCGCGGCGCTGCTGTCGGCGTGCCTCGCGTTCGAGGAGTACTTCGCGTTGCTGGCGCGCGAGGGCGGCGCGAGCACGTCCGCGGCGCCGGTGCTGGTGGCGATCACCGTTGCGGGACAGGTGCTCGGCGCCGCGACGGCCGGACGCACCGCCGCGACGACCGGTCGCGCCATGGGGGCGGTGATCGCCGCCGGGGGTGTGCTGCTGGCGGCGGGTGCCGCGCTCGGCGGAGTGGCGGGATTCGTGGCGATCGGGATCGGCTACGGCGCCCTGCACAACGCGATGATCGTCGCCGAGGCGCGGATGCAGGACGCGATGAGCGGGACCGCCCGCGCGACCGTGACGTCGGTGTCGGGCCTCGTCGGCGAGGTCGCGTCGGTGGCGGTCTACGCCGGCTTCGCGCTCGGAACGGTCTGGCTGCCGCTGGCGGCGGTGCTCGCCGCGTGGGCGGTGCCGCTGCTCGGCCTGGCCGTCGCGGCGGTGCGGTGGCTGCCGCCGTCTCAGTCGCCTCTTAATTCGCCGGACTAACGTCCTCCGCCATGCGTGCCCGTCTCGTCCCCGCCCTGTTCGTCGCCGCCGGTCTCGGCCTGATCGGCACCGGCTCCGCATTCGCCTACGCCGACGCGCCCACCGTCGCGACGACGGCCGTCGCACCGCCCGCCGCGACCGGCGACCCGCTCTCCGACACCCGCAACAACCTGCAGCAGGCCGGGCTGCCGCTCGCGCTTCTCGGCGGCGGGATCGGGCAGCTCACCGACGGCAGCCACCAGCTCGACGACGGCGCCCACCAGCTCGCCGACGGGCTCGCGCAGGCCAGCGCGGGTGGGCAGCAGCTCGCCGACGGGCTCGGTCAGCTCCAGGGCGGGGTGGACCTGCTCGGCGACGGTGCGACCCAGGTCAGCGGTGGCGTCGACCGGGTCGTCGACCGGCTCACCGGCTTCGGGGAGATGCAGGCGGGCGTCACCGAGCAGCTGACCGTCGTCGCCGGCACCCTGCGGCAGTCGCCCGACCCGGTGTCCCAGGAGGCCGCCGCCCGGCTCGACGGGCTCGTCGGCCGGCTGGACACCGAGGGGCTCGGCCCGGAGACACTCGCGCAGCTCGAGCAGTTGCGCGGCGGCGCGCGGCAGCTCGCCTACGAATTGAGCGACCCGGACGCGCAGTTCGTCGCCGGCATGGTGCAGGCCGCCGACGGCTCGCGGCAGCTACGCGACGGGCTGATGCTCCTCGACGACGGCGGCCGGCAACTCGTCGACGGCACCGGGCAGCTCGTGGACGGCGTCGGCCCGGTCACCGGGGTGATCGAGGGAGTCTCGGACAACGTGCGGGAAGCGACGGCGGCCCTGCCGAAGTCGCCGGCCCCGGCCTCGTCGGGCGACGTCGCGGCGACGGCGGCGGAGACGACCGCGGAGCGGCAGTGGTGGCCGTATGCGCTCGTCGCGCTGGGGGCGCTGGTGCTCGCCGTGCCGGCACTGTTGCCGAACGTGCTGTGGCCGAACGTGCTGTGGCCGAACGTGCTGTGGCCGAATGTCACACGCGTTCGATCGAACTGAACCCATGTGACATTCGGCCACACCCACGCGACGAGGGGTCAGAGCTTGCGGGAGCGCAGCTCGTGACCGCGGGAGGTCTTGCAGCGGCCGGTCACGAGGTCCCACTGCCAGCCGTGCAGGTTGCAGGTGAGGCTGGTGCCCTCGACGACACCGAACTTCGACAGGTCGGCCTTCAGGTGCGGGCAGCGGCGCTGGATCTCGAACCCGCCCAGCTCGATCGACGCGGAATCGTCGTGGGCCTCGGCGAACCAGCCGTCCGCGTAGGCGATCCGCTCGTCGGTGAGGCACTTGAAGAACGTGTAGAGGAACTCGTTGTAGCCGCCCACACGCCACGCCTCGAAGCGGGTGGACAGGAAGATGGTGTTCACCCAGTCCGGCTCGTCGTCGCGCAGGACCGTGCGCACCAGCTCCGGCGGGATGCGGAAACCGTAGCGGTACTTGCCTTCTCCCTCGATGGGTTCGCGGACGACCCGCTTGGGGAAGTCCAGCACGACCGTCTCCTCGCCCATCACGAGGCCGACGGGGTAGCCGATGCCGTCGCAGATCAGATCGGACTGCGCCATGATCGGCTCGAACTTCGCCTTGAGCGGGCCGAGCAGCGGCTCGCCCTCGGCGGGGGCCCACGTCGCCTTCTCGGCCTCGAGCACTGGGGCCAGGCGCTGCGCCATCTCCTCGATGTACGCGGCCTTGTCGGTGAAGATCCGCTCGACGTCGGCGTCCGGGATCGGGTGGGTCAGCGTCATCGACGTGCTGCCGTGCACCTCGAGCACCGAGCCCGGGATCATCAGCACGCCGCCGTCGTTGCCGTGGAGGCGCATCTGCTCGAGGAAGACCATCTGGTCGGGGAAGATGTTGCCCTCGTCGCCGTGGTCGTCGTTGAGGTGGCGCAGCGCCGGATCGAGGAACACCGGCGGCCCGGCCGACGGGACCACCCACGTCGCGCCGACCTGGTCGATGTAGCTTCGGCAGCGGTCCATGCCGCGCTGGCGCTTCTGCTTGCCGAAGTTCGCCTTGGTCCGCTTGGGGATGTCGTAGACCATCGGGTACCAGATCGCGCCCGAGTACTGCAGCAGGTGGACGTCGATCCGACCGAACGCCTCGAGCATCGAGTCCATCTCGACCGGACGGGCGTCGTTCATGTTGAACACCGTGGTCTCGCCGTCCGAGACGACGAGACCGGAGTCGCCGATCGGCCCGTCCGCGGGCGCGCGCAGGGCGATGATCATGACGTCGAGGTCGCCCTTGGGGCCGCTGACGGTGTGCTTGACGGAATCGCTCGTCTCGAGGAACTTCGTGAACCCGAGCTGCTCGAGGTCGCGGCGCAGGTCCGGGACCGGGAAGTCGGGCAGCAGCACCGTCGCGTCCTTGTTGACGTGCTTGCTCAGGTTCTCCGGGTCGAAGTGGTCCTTGTGCAGGTGCGAGACGTACAGGTAGTCGACGTCGCCGAGCTTGTCCCAGTCCAACTGCGTGTTGTCCGGGAAGGGGAACCACGACGCGAAGTACGCGGGGTTGACCCACGGATCGCACAGGATCGACCCCGCTGCGGTCTGAATGTGGAACCCGGCGTGTCCGACGCTGGTGATCTGCACTTCGTTGCCTCCTGACGTGCTGACCGACGTACCACCCAGCGTAGGGGGACGCCGGCGCGGCGCCGCATCCAGGCGGTGAACCCGGGCCGGATACGGGCCTTTGATCCCGAATCGGGCGGGCGGCGGACATCGGGCGGAGCCCGCAGCCGCCGATCCGGCTACTCTGACCGACTGTGGAACCCTTCTACCGGACCGTTATCGGCCTCGCCCGGACCGTCTTCGCCGCGCAGGGACTGAAGTTCACCGTCACCGGCGCCGAGAACATCCCCGCCGTCGGTGGCGCGGTGATCGCCATGAACCACGTCGGCTACATGGACTTCACCTACGCGGGCCTGCCCGCCCGCACCTCCAAGCGCTACATCCGGTTCATGGCGAAGAAGGAGGTCTTCGACCACAAGATCTCCGGTCCCCTGATGCGGGCCATGAAGCACATCCCCGTCGACCGCGCCGACGGCGCCGACTCCTACCGCGCGGCGGTGGCGGCGCTGCGTGCGGGCGAGCTGGTCGGGGTCTTCCCCGAGGCCACGATCAGCCGCAGCTTCGAGATCAAGGGCTTCAAGACGGGTGCCGCGCGGATGGCGCTGGAGGCGGACGTGCCGATCATCCCCGTGGTGATGTGGGGGTCCCAGCGGGTGTGGACGAAGGGGCACCCCAAGCGCCTCGGCCGCACGAAGACGCCGATCTCGATCGCCGTCGGCGAGCCCATCGCGCCGAACGCGTCGGCGTCGGAGCTGACCGCGGAGCTGCACGAGACGATGGAGCGCATGCTGCGGGAACTGCAGGGCAGCTACGTCCACGAAGCCGGTGCGTACTGGGTGCCCGCCCGGCTCGGCGGCACCGCGCCCACGCTCGCGGAGGCCACGGCGCTCGACGACGCCGACACCGCCGCGCGCAAGGCCCGCCGGGCGCAGAAGGATGCCGGCACCGACCACTGACGACGACAGCCGCGGTAAGGCCCGCGGCGCGGTAACGCCCGGGTCGTCCGGATGCGCCGCGTCGCGGCGGACCGGCACAATGGCGAAGTGAGTCGAGATCTGCCGAGCCTGGTTGCCACCGACGTCGACGGCACCCTCATCGACGACGAGGAGCGCGTCTCGGACCGTACCCGCGCGGCGGTGCAGGCCGTGGTGTCCTCCGGGACGCCGTTCGTCCTGGCCACCGGCCGTCCGCCGCGATGGATTCCGCCGGTGATCGAGCAACTCGGTTTCGCGCCCATGGCGGTGTGCGCCAACGGCGCGGTGCTCTACGACAGCGCCGCCGACCGGGTCCTGCGCGCCGCCGTGCTCTCCGCGGAGGAGCTGGCGTGGGTTGCCGACGTCGCCAACAGCGTGCTGCCCGGCTGCGGTCTGGCCGCCGAGCGGATCGGGGCGAGCGCCCACGACGCCGCGACGCCGCAGTTCGTCAGCGCCCCCGGCTACGAGCATGCGTGGCTGAATCCGGACAACACCGAACTCGCCGACCACGAGGTGATCGCCGAGCCGGCGGTGAAGCTGCTGATCCGGATGGCGTCGGCGACGAGCCACGAGATGGCCGAAGCGCTGGCCCCGCAGCTCTGCGGCCTGGTGGACGTCACCTATTCCACGGACAACGGCCTGATCGAGATCTCCGCCTCGGGGGTGACGAAGGCGTCGGGCCTGCTGCTGATGGCCGAGCACCTGGGGGTGGCGGCCGACGGGATCGTCGCGTTCGGGGACATGCCCAACGACATCCCGATGTTGTCGATGGCGCGCCACGGCGTCGCGATGGAGAACGCGCACCCGGACACGAAGGCGGCCGCGGACGAGGTCACCGCCACCAACACCGAGGACGGGGTAGCCCGCATCCTCGAGCGTTGGTGGCGGTGACGGCCCCGGCGAGGGGACCGGCGGCCGGCTAGGGCCCCGGGCGAGGGGACCGGCGGCCGGCTAGGGCGCGGGCGCCGGAGCCGGCGCTTCGGGGGCGGGGGCCGGAGCCGCCGGTGCCTCGGGGGCGGGGGCGGCCCCGGGGGCCGGCGCGCCGGCGGGCTGCGGCGCCGCCTGTTCGTACGCGTCGTTGTAGGCGCGCAGCACCTTCGTCACCGCACCGGTGAGTTCGTTGAAGATCAGCGAGCCGAACTCGAAGTCCGAGCGCCAGCCGTCCGGCACGCGGTACTCGTCGCTGGTCGGCAGGCCGAGCTCGCCCGCGTCGAGGCCGCTGCGCTGCCACGTCTTGTAGATCTCGCCGAGCACCGTCCACACGCCGCCGTTCGGCGAGGTGTAGATGGCGCCGTTGACGAACTCGGCGCGCTCGTAGCCCGCCTTGGCGGGCAGGATCCCGGACACGGCGGTCCCCAGACGGCCGGTCTCGCCGCCCTCGGCGATCCACTTCTGGGCCAGCGGCGAGTTGTCGGTGAGCCGGATCAGCTCTCCGACCAGGTCCGCGACCTTCTCGGCCGAGCCGGTGTCGGGCAGGCGGTCCGCCGATCCGGTGGCCGGGGCCCCCGCGTCGACGTCGGGCAGCTGCGCGCGCGGGCTGTCGGAGACGAGGTCGGACGAGTCGTCGCTCGGGGTGCTGGGCGTGGTGCTCTGCCCGGCCGCGGTGGCCGCGGCGATGTCACGGATCTGGTCCATCTTCGCGTAGCCGGAGTCGCCGGGGCAGCTGGTGTTGCCGACGTCGCGGTGCGCGAAGATGATCGGCAGGTCCACGGCCGCGCCCTGCGGGTACGGGGTGAACGACGTGCCCTCCGAGTACATGGTGGTCTCGCCCTTGGGGTCGAGCCCGGCCTTGGCGAGCCGCCAGCCGAGGAAGCGGCCCACCGCGTCGACCGTGGCCTTCGGCGGTTCGACGTTGGAGAAGTCGCCCATCATCGCGATGCCGACGGTGTTCTCGTTGAAGCCGCCGGCGTGCGCGCCCTGCACGGGCTTGTCCAGGCCGCCGGCGCGGCCCTCGAAGATCTGGCCGTAGCGGTCGACGAGCACGTTGTAGCCGACGTCGCACCAGCCCAGGGTCTGGGCGTGGTAGGCGTAGATGGCCCGCACGATCTCCGCCGATTCGGCCTTGGAGTAGTCGTTGCTGCCGGCGGTGTGATGCACGGTGGCGCCGCCGAGCTCGTCGTCGTAGGTGGCGTCCTGGCAGCGGATGGACTCGTCGGCGCCCCACTGCGCTCGGGTGATCACCTTCGGTCCGGACCCTCCGACCGGACCGGCGATGTCCTCGAGCGCGGCGTCGGCGCTGCTCGACCCCGGGTTGATGAGCACGGCGCTGACGTCGTCGGCGGCGGCCCGCGCGGGTTCCTGGGCGTGCAACGGCCGTGACGACGACGCCGGCGCATAACCCAGCTCCGGCTGGGCCGGAGCAGGCGCCGGTGCGGCCGGCGGCGCGGCCGGGGCGGGAATCTCGGCGCCGGCGAGCGTCGGTTCGGGCGCCGGGCGCGGAGTGAGCAGCACCTGCACGGCCTTGGTGGCACCGACGTAGATCGGTTCGGTGCCGGCCCGCTCGTCGGGGGTCCGGTCGGAGCGGCTCGTGTCGATCGGTTCGGTGGCCGTCCACGGTCCCCAGCTGCCGTCGTCGTGCTGGGCCCGGATGCGTGCGTCGGTGTCGGCGACGTCCTTCGCGGCCAGCGCGATCATGCTGAACGGGGCGTCCCGGGTGAGCTGCTTGACGGTGGCGCCGATGCGATCGACGACGTCGGCGGCTGCGGGTGCGGGCGCCGGGGTGGTCGACGGGGCGGGCGCGGCGATCTCCGGCAGGCCCGCGGCGAGTTCCTTCAGGCTCAGGTCCGGCAGGTTCAGGCCGGTGAGTTCGTGGATCGGGATCACGATGTCGGGCACCGAGGCGAGGACGACCTCGGCGATCTCGGGCGGTACGACGATGGGGACGGACTCGTTGGTGGAGCGGACGTCCGATGTGGTGCTCGTGACGCCGTAGACGGCGAATGGGCTGGCGACGGCCAGGGCGGCGACGGCACCCAGGACGATCGACGGCTTCGGTCGGCGATGCGGCACGGTGCTTCTCCCTGTCGGTGTTCGCGGCGGTCCTCGGCGGCCGGGCGGCGCTCAGCCGAGGCCGAGGAGCCGGCTCGAATCGAACCGAATCCTCCGTCATCCGGACGACCCGAAGTGCGGAACGGCCGAGAATCGTGTGCAACTTGTGATTCTGGTGTTACTGGTGTGGCTGTTGTTGCTTCATTCAGTCACTCTTGCCACACTAGTCGCAGACAACCTTAAGCCTCAACCTGAGCTTGAGGATCCGTCTCGAATGTCCGATACGCGCGGACCTGCGTCCGGGCGGCACACGGTGCGAGAACGAGGGAGTGCAGCGCATGCCACGAATGTCCATCCGCCGGACCCATCGCCGGCGGCGTCTCGTCGTCGGACACCCCCTCCGCAACGGCTGGCGACCCGCCACGGCCCGCGCCGCGGCGATCGGCCTCGCCCCCGCGCTGCTGGTCGGCGCCGCGATCGGCGGGGTGATGCACGTGCGCGCCGAACCCGACGTCGCCCAGGCCGTGGCCGCCGACACCCCCTTCACCTTCGTGGGCTTCGGTCACGGCCACGGTCGCGGCATGGGCCAGTGGGGCGCCTACGGCTACGCCACCGAGCACGGCTGGTCCGCCGACCGGATCCTCGGTCACTACTACGGCGGCACCACCCTCGGCGCCCTTCCCGAGAACACGATGATCGCGGTCCGGCTCGTCGGGCAGGACGACGCGCCCCTCGACGTGTACTCCGACACCGGGATGACCGTCGCCGGCCGGCAGACCGGACCCGGCGATGCCGCCCACCTGACGCCCACCGCGGACGGGGGAGCGGACGTCGTCGTCACCGCCGGTTGTTCCGGCGAGGTGCTGTGGCAGGGCCGTGCCGACCTGCCGTGGGTGGACCCCGTCGACATGGGCGAGGCCCGGCCCGCCGCCGAACACCTCAAGCTCTGCGGCAACAGCGCGCCCTACCGCGGCTCCCTCGGTGTCGTCCTCGACGGCTCCGCGCCGCGCACCGTCAACCGGCTGTCGATGGAGGACTACCTGCTCAGTGTCGTCCCGGCCGAGTCGCTGCCCAGCTGGGCCGACACCGGCGGCGCCGAGGCCCTGCGCGCGCAGGCCATCGCCGCCCGCTCCTACGCCGCGGCGGAGAACCGCTCGGCACTGTGGCAGACGTGCGACAGCCAGAACTGCCAGGTGTATGCAGGGTCCGGCAAGGAGGACCCGCGCACGAACGAGGCGGTGAACTCGACCCGCGGCACCGTCCTCATGAAGGACGGCAAGGTCGTCGCCAGCGAGTTCTCGGCCTCGACCGGCGGTTACTCCGCCGGCGGCGCCTTCCCGTCCGTCGAGGACCTCGGCGACGCCGCCGCCCCCAACCGGCAGTGGGCCCAGACGATGACCGCCGGCGAGATCGGCACGGCCTTCGGCGTCGGCGAACTGCAGGCCTTCGAGATCGTCGGCCGCAACAACCTCGGTGCCGACGGCGGCCGCGTCACCCACGTGCGCATCGTCGGTGCCGACCGCACGGTCGAGACCACCGGCGCCGAGGCGCGCGCCAAGCTGGGCCTGCGCTCCGACTGGTTCACCGTCCAGGAGGGTGCCGACGCCACGGTTCCGCCGTCCACCCCCGCGCCCGACCCCGGCCCCGAGGTCGGCGACGAACCCTTCGAGACCGGGCAGGGCTCGCCCATCGAGGAGAAGTACCTCGAGCTCGGCGGGCACGACGGCACCCTGGGCACCCCGGTCGGGCCGGAGCTCATGCTGCCCGACGAACGCGGCAAGTTCCGCGTCTTCACCGGCGGCATCATCGTCTGGACCCCCGACCTCGGCGCCCAGGTGATCGACGCGAGCATCATGCGCGAGTGGCTGCCGGGCACCGGCAGCGCCGAGTAGCGTCTCTTCCCCGGCTCACCGGCCGGCCAGCAGATCTGCGAGTGTGCGGCCGGTGAGTTCGACGATCCCGTCCTCGTGGCCGTTCGTCACGAGATTGACGATCAGTCGGTCGATGCCGTGCCGGAGCACCCGGTGATCGAACTCCTCGGCCACCTCCGCCGGTGTTCCCACGAAGTGCCGATCGGTGGCGGCCGCCGATTCGCGCTCCGTGAGCCGGCGGAGGTCGATTCCCCGGGCGAGCAGGAACTGCCGGTGCAGATCGCGGGCGCGATCGCCGTTCTCGTCGATCATCACGTAGCCGAGGTAACTGACGTCCAGGGACGCCGGGTCGCGGCCGATCTCCGCGCATCGCGCCCGGACGGCCGCCAGCTTGCGCGGTATTTCACTTGCGGCGCACAGGATATTGAGATGGTCGGCCCAACGGGCCGCGAAGGCGAACGTCCGCCGCTCGCCCCCGCCGCCGATCAGCACCGGCAGGTCGTTGCGCAGGCGGGGTTCGTTCCGGGCGTACTCGGTGTGGTACCACCTGCCGTCCACCGAGGGGCGTTCGCCCCGCAGCATGGGCACGACGATCTCGAGCGCTTCCCCCAGTCGTTCGAACCGCTCACGCAGCGAACCGAACTCGAAACCGTAGGCCCGGTGTTCGAACTCGTACCAGCCCGCCCCCAGCCCCAGCACGGCGCGGCCACCGCTGATCACATCGACCGTGGTGACCGTCTTGGCCAGCAGGGCCGGGTTGCGATACGTGTTGCCGGTGACCAACGCCGACAACCGGATCGACGTCGTCACCGCCGCGAGCGCCGCGAGCGTCGTGTACGCCTCGAGCATCGGTTCGTCGGGCGAACCGATCAGGGGCAGTGGATAGAAGTGGTCCATCACGAACACCGTGTCGAACCCGGATTTCTCGGCCGCGCGGGCCTGGGCGGCGACGGTGGGGAAGATGCCGGTGGCCGGTCCGGGATAGGTGAAGTTCGGGATCTGGTAACCGAGTCGGATGCTCACGGAGCGCAACCGTAACGCCTCCGAAGTGCCTGTGCGCCAACGAAAGGTGACGCGGATGCGGGCCGAACCGCGTCGGGGCCGGTCGCAGCGTGGTGGTGCCGACACCAGGATCGACACACCCTGGCTGGGGCGGCGCCGCCGGTTCACGATGGTGCCGGACACCGTGTTCGGACACCGATGTGATCTGGGGGTAGACACATGGCAGCGGCCGTGGCACAGGGCAGTTTCACGCTCGACTCACCGAGCCGATACCTCGGCCCGGCCGAGGGCAGGTTCTTCGGGGCCGGTTATCGCCGAGTCCGGCAGAACCTCCGCTTCGCCGGTCTCCTCGACCACCCGGCGACCGGGATCAGGGCGAACGCCGGCGTGGAATGCCCGTCGGACTGGTCGACGAAGGGCACGACGGCGCAGCGCCCGCACCTGAGCACGATCGACGTTCTGCTCGTCGCCACGCGGGCGGCGGGCGCGGTGATCGGGGCCGCGTACGGTCTCGACGAGGCCGATCTGGCGGCGGTGTGGGTGCGGTCGGTGGTGATCCGCGCGGCCGCCGCGCCCGTCGAGCACGATCTCGGAAACCTCGACGTGACAGCCGAACACGTCCGATCCGAGGTGGAGCCCGGTCGTGACGAGCACGCCGGACGAAGTGCGTACGTGGACGCGGTGCGGGTGCAGGTCGCCGGCTTCGCGGTCGAGCTGGAGGTCGTCCACCCCGGAGTGGGGACGCCCGCGTCGCGCCTCGACCCGGCCGTGGCCGACCGTCTGCTCGCCCACGCGGCCGGACCCTACGCCGACGGGTACCGCACCCACGAGATGCGCACGCGGGACATCCGCGTGGACGGTACCGTCGCGCATGCCCGGTCGAGGCTCGTCGCCGGCCCCGGCGACGGCGTACCCCGCGCCGGACTGGCGGCACGGTACGAGCCGCACGTGACGCTCGTCGACGCATTCGTGGAGACATTGCAACTCGGCCAGATCCTGATGTACGAACTCGACGGGATCGATCGCGCCACGAGCAACACGCTGTGGATGCGCCGCACGGTTCTGCGCACCACCGATCCGGCCGTGCACACCGAGGCCGAGGTGCCCGTCACCGTGGCGCTGGAGGCGCTCCGCTCCCTCGCCCGTGGCGGCGCGCTGTGGCGCGCGTGCGACATCGTCTCCGAGCGGAACGGCCTCGCCGTGCGCTGCTCGGTCGCGCACGAACTGCCGGCGCCCGCCGCCGGATCGGACCTGCGGTGACCACCGCAGCGGGCGCCCGCGACCGGGGAACGCGCGCCGCCGTGATCGCGGGAATCGGCGGATACGTTCCCGGGGAGGCGATCCCCAATGCGGCGTTCGAGCACCGCCTGGACACGAGCGACGAGTGGATCCGCCAGCGGACCGGAATCGGCTTCCGGCACTTCGTGTCCGCCGGCACCGCCACGAGCGACCTCGCGGTGGCCGCGAGCCGGCGAGCCCTGGCGTCTGCGGGAGAACCTACGGTCGACATGGTGATCCTGGCGACGACCACCCCCGACCATCCCTGTCCCGCAACCGCACCCAGCGTCGCCAGCCGGCTGGGCCTCGGCCCGGTGCCGGCATTCGACGTCGCGGCCGTGTGCAGCGGTTTCCTCTACGCCCTGATGCTGGCGGAGTCGACGATCCGCGCGGGTGGCGCCGAGCGGGTGCTCGTCGTCGGAGCCGACTCCTTCAGCACGATTCTCGATCCCGGGGATCGGAACACGGCGGTGATCTTCGGCGACGGAGCCGGCGCCATGGTGCTGCGGGCCGGACACCGCGACGAGGACGGTGCGGTACTCGCGACCCACCTGGGTTCCGACGGGGGACAGGCCGACTTGATCATGGTGCCCGGGGGCGGCTCCCGGGAACGAACCAGCGAATCCGCCTCGACCGGATGGAACCGCTACTTCACGATGCAGGGCAAGCGGGTGTTCGAGGCGGCCGTGGCGGCGATGTCGGAGTCCGCGGCCTCCGTCATGGGCCGGGTCGGCTGGACACCGGCGGCGGTGGATCGTCTCGTGGCGCATCAGGCCAACCTCCGGATCCTCCGATCGGTGTCCTACCGGCTCGGGCTGCCCGCGGAACGTGCTCTCGTGCACCTGGACCGGGTCGGCAACACGAGCGCGGCGTCGATTCCCCTCGCCCTCGCCGACGCCGCCCAGCGGATCGGGGCGGGAGAACGCATGATCCTCACCGCCTTCGGCGGTGGAACCACCTGGGGCGCGGCCGCGGTGACGTGGCCGCGCCTCGTCTCTTCCCACTCTCACACAGGAGCGCAGGATGACTCTCTCGTATCGTGACATCGCGGCCGTCGTCGACGAGCACTTCCCCGAATTCTCCGGGCCCCTCGACGAACACACCACCTTCGACGACCTCAACTTCGATTCCCTGGTGCTCGTCGAGCTCGGGTCGATCCTGTCCGCCCGATACGCGATCGCCGTCGCGGAGGAGGACATGGTGGCGGCGCACACGTTCCAGGGCGTGGCGGATCTGGTCAACCGCCTGCGGGTGGACGACGTCGCGACGGCGTGACCGCACGGTGTGCGTTCGTCGACGTGGACGAGACGCTCGTCGCGCGGGTGACGTTGTTCTCGCTGCTGCTGTTCGACGGTGCCGAGCGTGGCGTCGGTGCGCAGGCGCGGGCGCACCTCGCCGGACTCCGGTCGCTGAGGGCGCGCGGGGTGCCACGATCGGTGACCAACCGGGCGTACTACACGTGGTGGCAGGGTCGTTCGATCGCTGAGGTCGCGGCTGTGGGCCGACGGTGGTTCGCGCGACAGCTGTCCGAGGGCGGGTTCTTCCACGAAGCCGTGCTCGCGGACCTCGCCGCGCGGACCTCGGACGGTACCGCGATCGTTCTCGTCTCCGGGTCCTTCGCGCCGGCCCTGGATCCCATCGCCGAACACATCGGTGCGGCGGCCGTGCTGTGCACCGACCTGGAGTCGTCCGCGGGGCGATACACCGGCGTCGTGCGCGCCACGATGCTGGGCCCGGACAAGGCGCGCGCCGTGGCGGCGTATGCCCGTGCCCACGGAACGGATCTCGGCCGCTCGATCGCGTACGGCGACCACGTCTCGGATGCGCCGATGCTCGATCTGACGGGGGAACGCGTCGTGGTGGGGGAGGGGATGCCCGGTTATCCCGCGACGCGTTCGATCCGCACCGGCGTGTCCGAACCGGTGGACCGATAGCCGGATTCGGGAATCTGTAGAACGAGGGCCCGGCTCGGATCGGACCCGAGCGGGAACGAGACGGTGCGGAAGTCGATGCGCCCGAACTCCTCGTGGCGGAAGGCGAGGAGTTCGGGCGGTTCCGCGCACACGGAGCGTTCGTCCCACAGCGCGGCGAACACCTCGCTCTCCCGGCAGAGCCGGCGCGCGGTCTCGGCGAACACGGGATCGTCGACGTAGCGCGCCACCTGGAGACGGTACCGGCCGACGAGACTTCGCGCCGTGGCCTCCGGATCACAGTACCTCTGTGCGCGACCGTCTTCCGTGAAGAACCGGACCAGGCAATTGGTGCCCGCCCGGACGTCGAGCAGGTCCCGGGCCGGGATGTTGGCCACCTCCACGCACCAGTGCCGGTTGACGATGTAGGCCGGCTCGCGGAAACCGTCGACGATGTGCTGGAGCAGATCGTCGCGAACTGTGCTGCGCTGCTGCGTGTTCGGGGACCGGTCGGGCGCCCCCGCGAGCAGTCGCAGGTGGATCCGCTCCGCGTCGTCGAGGCGCAATGCGCGCGAGATCGCGTCGAGCACCTGGGATGAGACGTTGATGGGCCGGCCCTGCTCGAGCCAGGTGTACCAGGAGAGCCCGACGTTCGCCAGCGCGGCGACCTCCTCACGGCGAAGGCCGGGCGTGCGCCGCCGGCCCGAGGTGACGAGGCCCACATCCGAGGGCGACAGCCGGGCCCGGTGCCGACGGAGGAAGATGCTCAGCTCGGTTCTGCGATTTTCCTTCGACGTCGCGTTCACAGGCGTGAATCCAATCGACGACGGTGCGGCAGGTCAATGCCGCCCGCCGTCCCAGGGGTCGACTGCGTTCGAAATCACAGGGGAGTCGGTGCGGCGGACCACGTCACCCGGTGTTGCGGGTCGCGCGGTCGTACTGCTCGCGATGCACCAGGATGTCGGCGATGTTCGACTCCGCCCAGTCCTTGAGCTCGGCGACGATCGGGACCAGGGACTCGCCGAGGGGCGTGAGGCGGTAGTCCACCCGCGGCGGGACCGACGGCGTCACCGTCCGCTCCACGACACCGTCACGCTCGAGGGTCCGCAGCGTGGTGGTGAGCATCTTCTGGCTCACGCCGGCGATCGTGCGGCGCAATTCGCTGTGCCGCCGCGGGCCGTCCGTCAGGGCCGACAGGATCAGCGTCGCCCACTTGTTGCTCAAGGTCTCCAGCACCTGACGTGCCGGGCATCCGGCCAGGTAGATGCTGTACCGGGCCTTCTCCCGCTCGCGTCGTTCACCGGCGGTCGTCGTCATCGAATTCCCCCGTAGCCGTGCCCCGCACCCGCGGCCCGCCGCAGCCCGGGAACCTCGAGGTGCCCGAGGCACTCGAAAGTGCCGTCTTGAGCTGCCGCGGCACGCGGATGATGCTGTCCCCTGCAGCCTAGCTGCGTGTGCGGGTGGCGGCCTGCTCGTCGGCACCCGCGGCCTGCGACGACATCTTCCGAGAGGATCCCGATGACCAAGCTCCTGCATGTGAACGCCTCTGCCCGTGGCGAACACAGCCAGTCCCTCGCCATCGCGCGGGCCTTCGTCGAGGCGCTGGCGGATCGCCGGCCCGATCTCGAGGTCGACACCCTCGACCTGTTCTCCGCGGACCTGCCGGAGTTCGGCACGGTCGCTGCCGACGCCAAGATGGCCGTCTTCGGCGGCCAGGAACAGACCGCCGAGCAGAAGGCGGCGTGGGACGCGGCCCGGGCCGTGTTCGACCGCTTCGCGGCGGCCGACGTGTACGTGTTCAACGTGCCGATGTGGAACGCGGGTGTGCCGTACGTCCTCAAGCAGTGGATCGACATCGTCACGCAGCCCGGCTGGGCGTTCGGCTTCGACCCCACCACCGGATACGAGGGGCTGCTGACCGGCAAGCGGGCTCTCGCCGTCTACACCAGCGGGGTCTACGCGCCGGGCGTGCCGCTCGAGTTCGGCGCGGACTTCGCCACCACCTTCTTCGACGACTGGCTGCGCTTCGTCGGCATCACCGACACCGAGGTCGTCCGGTTCGCCCCGACCGTTCTGACCGGCGCCCCCGACGAGGACCTGGCCGGCCACGTGGCGCACGCACAGAAGCTCGCGGCCAACTTCTGACCACCGCGAACACCGCCACGGAAAGGCACGCGCAATGCGCTTGGGAATCTCGGGAACCTATTCCTCCGGAAAGACACTGACCTCCATCGCGTTGTCCGAGTACACGGGCATCCCCCGCACCCGGCCGAAGACTATGCGGGAGATCCTCCCCGAGGCCGCCCCCGGGAAGACGCTCGAGGAATGCACGTCCGCGGAGCTGCTGCAGATGATCGTCGTCCGGCACGTCGATCGGGCGATCCACGAACGGAACCTGTGGGACGGGTTCATCTCCGACGGTTCGTCGCTGCAGGAATGGATCTACGGCTCCGTCCGGGTCACCTACGGCATCAACCCGAACGAGTCGGTGGGGCTGGGCGAAGGGGTGCCCGTGCCGCGCACGCCCGAACTGGCCTACTTCGAGGACGTCGTCGCCGAACTGGGCAAGGCGTTCAAGCGGCACGTGAAGGAGACGTTCGACGCCTTCGTGCACCTGCCCAACGAGCTGCCGCTCAGCGCGGACGGGCATCGTCCGGTCAACGAGCACTTCCGTGCCCGGGCCGACCGCATGCTCGAGGAGATCATGGCGGAACTGGCGATTCCGTTCCACGTGGTGGGCGGCGACCTGCCGGCCCGGTTGGAGCGGATCGCCGAGCTCTTCGGCTTCACCCCGGTGCTGCCGGTCGACGTCGCCGTTGCCCGGGCGCTCGACGAGTACGCCGCCATCGACACCCGCATCGAGACCGCACGGGCGGGAGTCTGACGGTGCCGGACATGCTCGCGGCGGTGTACGAGCGCCTCGGCGCGGCCCGGGACGTGCTCGACGTTCGCCGGATGCCGCGGCCGGAGCCCGGGCCGGGGGAGGTGCGGGTCCGCCTCCGGCTGTCCGCGGTCAACCCGTCCGATTGGCGGGCCCGGCTGCACGGCCGGGGGACGCCGCTGCAGTGGCAGATTCCACACTCGGACGGCGTCGGAGTCGTCGACGCAGTGGGGCCGGGTGCCGATCCCGGCCGCATCGGTTCCCGGGTCTGGGTGTGGAACGCCGCGTGGCGGCGCCGGCACGGCACCGCAGCCCAGTGGACCTGTGTCCCCGATCGGCAGGCGGTGAACCTGCCCGAGCACGTCGAGGACGAGCTCGCCGCCGGGCTCGGCATCCCGTTCATGACCGCATGGCATGCCCTGTTCGCGGACGGCCCGCTCGACGGTGCGACCGTGCTGGTGGCGGGCGGGGCCGGCGCAGTGGGGAACGCGGCCGTGCAGCTGGCGAGCCGGGCCGGTGCCACGGTGCTGGCCACGGCGAGCACGGACGAGAAGGCACGGCTCGCGCGCGCGGCGGGGGCGTCCGTGGTGGTCGACTACCGCAGCTCCGAGGCCGCCGCGGCGCTGCGGGCCGCCGCGCCGGACGGCGTCGGGCGCATTCTGGAACTCGCCCTGGGACGCAACCTCGACCTCGACCTCGAGGTGCTCGCCGACCACGGCACCGTCGTCGTGTACGCACCCGAACCCGAACCGCCGCCGATTCCCGTGCAGCGGTTGATGGCCCGGAACATCCGAACCCACTTCATGCTCGTCTACACCATCGGTCCGCGGGCCCAGGAGGACGCGGTGCGCGGCATCACGGCGGCACTCGAGGACGGCGCGCTCACCCCGTTGCCGACGGTGTGGTTCCCCCTGCACGAGGTGGCGGCGGCGCACGAGGCGGTCGAGCGTGGGGTGCTCGGGAAGGTCGTGCTGGGGCTGCCCGAATGACGGAGCCGGACCTCGCCTCGCCCCGGGAGCGGTCGTCCGGCGAGGAGGATGCCGTGGCGGCGTTCCTTCCGGTCGTCGTACTGCTCGGACTCCTCGCGGTGCTCGTGCTGTCCCAGCTCTACGCCGTGATCCCCATCTTCGGTGTCCTCGCCGACGACCTGGGCCTCGACGCGCAGCGGGTCACCGTGACCCACACCGCGTTCGGTATCGCCTATGCGGTGGGGTTCCTCGGGTGGGGTGCCGTCGTCGACCGCATCGGACCGCGGCGGACCCTGTTGATGGGTCTGGGTGCGCTCGTCCCGGTCACCGTGCTGGTCGCCACCGCCCGGGATGCGACGTGGATGATCGCCGCACGGGTGCTGCAGGGCGCGGTGGCCGCGGCGTTCGCGCCTGCCGCCTTCGCGTACGTCGGCACCCGGATCGCGGTGGCTCGCCGGGCGACGGCACTGTCGGTGCTCACCGGGTCCTTCCTCGCGTCGGTCGTCCTCGGGCAGATCGCCGCCCAGGCCGTGTCCGCGCTCGCCGGCTGGCGGTGGTTCTTCGGGATCGGTGCTGTCCTGTTCGCCGTGGCGACGGTGGCGGTGCTCGCCGCGGTCGACGACGAACCACCGCCGCGGCCCGGCCCGCAGCCGGGGGCGGCGGCCGTCGCGCTGCTCGGATCGGCACGCACGGTCGCCGTGCTGACGGTCACCGCCACGGTGCTGGCCGGTTTCGTGGCGCTCCATACCGGCGTCCAACGCTTCGCCGTGGTGGCAGATCCCGACGATCTGCTGGTCTTCCGGGCGTCGGCGCTGCCGGCGATCGTCGCGGCACCGCTGCTGTCGGGTCTGCTCGGCCGGATCGGGACCGGGCACCGCATCGTCGTCTTCCTCCTCGTGGCGGCGGCCTGCGCGACGGTGGCGCAGGCCGCGCCGGTGGCCGCCTTCGCCGCGATCACGTTCTGTGTGGCGGTGATCGCCCCCGCTCTGATCGCTCTCGTGCTCGATCGTTCGGGCCCGCACCGTGGTGCCGGGACAGCGCTCTACACCTGCGCGCTGTTCGTCGGAGCGGGGCTGGGGCCGCAGATCGCCGCGACGGCCTCGTCGTTCTCCGCGACCGCCCTCGCCGCCGCCGGCGTGTGGACGGGTGGGGCTGCGCTGGCGGCGATCTCGTCCGGTCGGCCTACCGCTCGGTTCCGGCCGGGCACCCGGGGTCGCCGAGGACCGCGAGCATCCTGTCCACCGACGCCGCCCACCCGAACTGCTCGGCGCGACGTCGCGCCGAGCGGCGCAGGAAAAGGTCGGGGGCGCCCAGTAATTCGTCGATCGCGTCGGCGAAGGCCGCGTCGCGGTCGGCGGACAGTACCCCGCACTGGGGGGTGAGGATCTCGGTGAGCGCCGACGACCGCGACGCCACCACCGGGGTGCCGGCGGCCAGCGATTCGAGCGCCGACAGGCAGAACGTCTCGTGCGGTCCCGGGGCCAGCGAGACGTCGGCGGTGGCGAACAGCGCGGCCAGCCGATCGGGGTCGCCGATGAATCCGGTGAACGTCACCGGGAGCCCTTTCGCCTTGTGCTCCAGGGCGTGACGTCGCGGCCCGTCGCCCGCGACGACCAGGTGGACGTCGTGCCCGCGCCGGTGCAGCAGGCGCGCCGCATCGATGCTGCGCTCCGCCTTCTTCTCGACCGACAGCCGGCCGCAGTGCAGCAGCAGCCGGGACGAATCCGGTACGAGCCGCTCGCGCAGGCGGCGGTCGTGGCGGGCGGGGTGGAAGCGGTCCAGGTCCACGCCGAGCGGCACCCGCACCAGATTCGGCGTGCCGATGCGGGTGAACTCCGTGCTCGCGAATTCCGTCGTGCACACCACCGTGTCGTAGTCGGTGGCCATCCGCCGGTTGGCCAGGTCGGCGGCCCGCCGGGCGACCGGCGCCGGCAGCACCTGGCCGAGGAGGCGGTCGAGCCGCTCGTGGGAGACGACGACGCTGCGCACGTCGCGCCGTCGCGCCCACCGCCCGAATCCGCGCAGCGTCAGCCGGTCCGACACCTCCACCGCGTCGGGCCGCAGGCCGCGCAGCACGTCCGCGACACGCCGCGGGTCGGCCACCCGGTACCCGCCGGTCCACGGGACGACCGGCGCCGGCACGGTGATCCGCAGGACCCCGTTGCCGAGCAGTTCCTCGCCGCGACGGGGTCCGGGCACGATCAGCGCGACGTCGTGCCCCCGCGCGGTGTACCCGCCGCCCCACTGGTGCAGCGCCGTGCGCAGGCCGCCCGACCGGGGGCCGTAGAAGTTGGCGAGCTGAACGATGCGCACCGTTCTCATTGAGCCGGGACGCGGCGACGGGTGCGGCAACGGCGCCGGGCGCCGCGGTGAACGCGCGTCGAATCTCTCCGTCAGTCGGCCGTCGCGGGCGGCACGCGGCCGGTCCACACGGCCTCCGCGCCGGACTCGCCGACCCGGACGGTCTGCACCGTCGCGCCCACCGCGGCGACGACGGCCAGCACCGCCGCGACGACCGTCAGGGCCCGTCGCCCGCCGCCGCGGCCGCGCAGCACGTGCGCCCCCGCGAGCAGCGCCGTCGCGGCGAACAACAGCGCGACGACGAGGGTCATGGTCTCGCCGAGCTCCTCGTGGGCCGCGATCAGCGGGGTCTCGCCCAGGGCGCCGGCGAGCTGCTCGCCGGTCTCGGCGGTGAGCGGCGTCAGCACCAGCGCCGCGGCCGCCAGCACCACGACCGGCCACAGCAGGTGCCGGCGCGCGGCCGGCCACAGCGCGCACAGGATCAGCCCCGTCGACACCAGGGGCACCAGCACGACGACCGCGTGCACGAGCAGCGGGTGAGCGGGCAGTCCGCCGATCAGCGTCATACCGTTTCTCCTTCCGGCCGGAGCGTCCAGGGAAACCGTAGGCGCCGATCCGGACGAACGGGATCCGAACGGGCTTGACGTTGACGCGACGTCAGGACGCATCCTGGGCGTACCCGACGAGAGAGGCCCGCGATGAAAGGCGAATGGTCCATCCAGGAACTGGCCCGCGCGGCCGGCGTCACCAGCCGCACCCTGCGGCACTACGGCGACGTGGGCGTGCTCGAGCCCAGCCGCACCGGCCCGGGCGGCATGCGGTTCTACGACGCCGACGCCCTGGTCCGGCTGCAGCGCATCCTGCTGCTGCGCGACCTCGGCCTGGGACTGCCGGCCGTCGCCGAGGTGCTCGACGGCCATCGCGACGCCACCGCGGCGCTGCGCGTGCATCTGGAACTGCTCGAGCACGAGCAGCGGCGGCTGGACCGGCAGATCGAGTCGGTGCGCATGACCATCCGCAGGACCGAGAGAGGTGAGGAACTGATGGCGAACGAAGTGTTCGACGGATTCGACCACACGCAGTACCGCGACGAGGTGATCGAACGCTGGGGCCAGGACGCCTACGACAGCAGTGACCGCTGGTGGCGTGGCATGAGCGAGGCCGAGCGCGACGACTGGAAGTCCGTCGCCGCCCGCCTGGGCGCGGACTGGACGGCCGCCGCGGCCGCCGGTCTCGATCCGGCCGGCCCGGAGGGGCAGGACCTGGCCCGTCGCCACGTCGCGTGGCTCGGCAGCATCCCCGGTACCCCGGGCCACGGGGAGGAGCCGAACCGGGAGTACGTCCTGGGCCTGGCAGAGATGTATGTCGCGGACGAGCGCTTCGCCGCGAACTACGGCGGCCCGGCGGGTGCGGAATTCGTCCGGTCCGCCCTGCGGGCTCACCTGGCCTGACCCGTGCGCGTTTCCGGTCGCTCCCGCTACCGGAAACGCGCACGGCCCCGCGGGTCGCCTACCCTGGTCTTCCGTGACTGCTGCACCCTCGCCCCAGCCTGCCACCCGTGAGTACGACCTGATCGTCGTCGGCTCCGGGTTCTTCGGACTGACGATCGCCGAGCGTGCCGCCACGCAACTCGGCAAACGCGTTCTCGTCGTCGAGCGCCGCCACCACCTCGGCGGCAACGCCTACTCGGAGCCCGAACCCGAGACGGGCATCGAGATCCACAAGTACGGCGCCCACCTGTTCCACACCTCCAACAAGCGGGTGTGGGACTACGTGAACCAGTTCACCGGCTTCACGAACTACCAGCACCGCGTGTTCGCGATGCACAAGGGCCAGGCCTACCAGTTCCCGATGGGTCTCGGGCTGGTGTCCCAGTTCTTCGGCCGGTACTTCAGCCCCGAGGAGGCGCGTGCCCTGATCAAGGAGCAGGCCGCCGAGATCGACACCGCGGAGGCGCAGAACCTCGAGGAGAAGGCCATCTCCCTGATCGGCCGGCCGCTCTACGAGGCGTTCGTGCGCGACTACACCGCCAAGCAGTGGCAGACCGACCCGAAGGAACTGCCCGCCGGCAACATCGCCCGCCTGCCGGTCCGCTACACCTTCGACAACCGGTACTTCAACGACACCTACGAGGGCCTGCCCGTCGACGGCTACACCGCGTGGCTCGAGAACATGGCGAAGGACGAGAAGATCGAGGTGCGGCTCGACACCGACTGGTTCGAGGTGCGCGACGAGATCCGCGCCGCGAGCCCGGACGCCCCCGTCGTCTACACCGGGCCGCTCGACCGCTACTTCGACTACGCCGAGGGCCGCCTCGGCTGGCGCACCCTCGACTTCGAGACCGAGGTGCTGCCCACCGGCGACTTCCAGGGAACCCCGGTGATGAACTACAACGACGCCGACGTGCCCTACACCCGCATCCACGAGTTCCGGCACTTCCACCCCGAGCGGGAGGGCTACCCCACGGACAAGACGGTGATCATGCGCGAGTACTCGCGCTTCGCCGGCAACGACGACGAGCCGTACTACCCGATCAACACCCCGGAGGACCGGGCCACGCTCTCGGCCTACCGGGAGCGGGCCAAGCGGGAGGCCGCGGAGAACAAGGTGCTGTTCGGCGGCCGGCTCGGCACCTACCAGTACCTCGACATGCACATGGCCATCGCGAGCGCGCTGAGCATGTTCGACAACGCCCTCCTCCCGTACTTCGAGTCGGGCACGCCGCTGGCGGGGGACGCCTCGTGAGCGCCCGGCACCAGCTGGCCGAGCCCGTCGCGCCGGTACCCGAGCTGCTCGGCAGGGCACTGCTGCAGCGGGTGATCCTGCCGCGCCCGGGTGAACCGCTCGACGTGCGCACCCTCTACCTGGAGGAATCGCCGACCAACGCACGGCGCGCCCACGCCGTCGGCCGGACGTCGCTGAACATCGGCGCCGAGTCCGAAGTATCGATGTGCACCTACTTCAACGCCTTCCCGGCGAGCTACTGGCGACGGTGGAGCACGCTCACCTCCGTGGTGCTGCGGCTCGAGCTCACCGGCCACGGCCGGGCCGACGTGTACCGCTCGAAGGCCGACTCGAGCCGCATCCACGTCGAGGGCCGCGAGTTCTCCGGCGGCGCCCCCGCTGGGGACGACGTCGCGACGGTCGAGTTCGAGATCGATCTCGGCCCGTTCGAGGACGGCGGCTGGATCTGGTTCGACATCACCACCGACTCGGATGTCACGCTGCGCTCGGCGGGCTGGTACGCGCCGGTCGAGGCACCCGGCGAGGCGTCCGTCGTCGTGGGCATCCCCACCTTCAACCGCCCCACGGACTGCGTGAAGGCTCTCGTCGCCCTGGCCTCCGATCCGCTGGTCCTCGACGTCGTGGACGCCGTGATCATCCCGGACCAGGGCACCCGGAAGGTCCGCGACGAGCCCGGCTTCACCGAGGCGGCGGCCGCGCTCGGCGACCGGCTCGCCATCCACGACCAGGGCAACCTCGGCGGCTCGGGCGGCTACAGCCGCATCATGTACGAGGCGCTGAAGACCACCGAATGCCCGTACATCCTGTTCATGGACGACGACATCGAGCTGGAACCGGACTCGGTCCTGCGCGCGCTGGCGCTGTCCCGGTTCGCCAAGAGCCCGATGCTCGTCGGCGGCCAGATGCTCAACCTGCAGGAACGCAGTCACCTGCACACGATGGGCGAGGTGATCAACCGCGCCGACTTCATGTGGACGGCCGCGCCGAACGTCGAGTACGACCACGACTTCTCCACCAAGCCGCTGCGCGACCGCGAGCAGTCGCGGCTGCTGCACCGGCGCATCGACGTCGACTACAACGGCTGGTGGATGTGCATGATCCCGCGGCAGGTGGCCGAGGAGATCGGTCAGCCGCTGCCGCTGTTCATCAAGTGGGACGACGCCGAGTACGGGCTGCGGGCCCGTGCCGCCGGCTACCCGACCGTCACCATGCCGGGCGCCGCGATCTGGCACATGGCGTGGAGCGACAAGGACGACGCCATCGACTGGCAGGCGTACTTCCACCTGCGCAACCGCCTCGTCGTGGCGGCGCTGCACATGCCGGGCGACGGACGCGGCCTGGTGCTCGACACCGTCAAGGCCACGCTCAAGCACCTGTTGTGCCTCGAGTACTCGACGGTGGCGATCCAGAACAAGGCGATCGAGGACTTCCTCGCCGGACCGGACCGCCTGTTCGAACTGCTGCCCACCGCTCTCGGGGAGGTGCACGCGCTGCGCAAGCGGTTCTCCGACGCCGTGGTGCTGCCGTCGTCGACCGAGCTGCCGCTGCCGTCCGGCGCCGAGGTCGGGGCGGTCGGCGAGCCGCGCGGCGCGGTGCGCAAGATGGTGCGGCTCGCCAAGGGCCTGGTGCACAACGTGCGGCCGGCGCATCCGGAACACCACGAGCGTCCGCAGTTGAACGTGCCGACCCTCGACGCCCGCTGGTTCCTGCTGTCGCAGGTGGACGGTGTGACCGTGACCACCGCGGACGGGCGCGGCGTCGTCTACCGTAAGCGCGACCCTCGGCAGGCACAGGCTCTGCTGTCCGAGGCCGTGCGGCTGCGCCGCGAGCTGGCACGCAGGTTCCCCGAGTTGAAGAACGAGTACCAGGCCGCGGTTCCCGCCCTGACGAGCAAGGAGGAGTGGGAGCGTGTCTTCGAGTCGTGAATGGCCGACCACCGAGGCGGAGATCCAGGTGCTGCAGGCCGTGCAGGCCACGGTCGGCTCCCGGCCGGGAGCGATCGCCGCGGCCCGTGGGCTGTCGCACTTCGGTGAGCACGCCCTCGGCTGGGCGGTGATCGGCGGCGTCGGCGCACTGGTCGACCGCCCGCGCCGGCGGCGTTGGGCCGGGGTCGCGGTCGGCGCCGTGGGCGCCCACGCCGCGTCCATCGTGGTCAAGCGGGTCGTGCGGCGTCCCCGGCCCGTGGACCCGACCATCCAGGTCAACGTGTCGACCCCGAGCCGGCTCAGCTTCCCGTCCTCGCACGCCACCTCGACGACGGCCGCTGCCGTGCTGCTCGGTCGGCTGACCGGGCTACCCTTACCGGCGGTGTTGGTCCCGCCGATGTTGCTGTCCCGCCTCGTGCTCGGCGTCCACTATCCGACGGACGTGCTGGCGGGCGCCGCGCTCGGCGCCGCGTCCGCCGCGGCCGTCGTGCGGGCCGAGAAGAAGTTTGGAGAGAGATGAGCGAGGAACCGGTAGCCGTCGCGGCGCCTCCGAAGAATCTGGCCGAGGGCATCGTCAAGGCGGTTCGCCCCCGGCAGTGGGTGAAGAACGTGCTGGTGCTGGCCGCGCCGCTCGCGGCCGGCTCGGCGACCGAGCTGGACATCCTGATCCCGGTCGCCCTGGCCTTCGTGGTGTTCTGCATGGCCGCGTCGGGCATCTACCTGGTCAACGACGCGATGGACGTCGAGGCCGACCGCGCCCATCCCACCAAGCGGTTCCGCCCGATCGCCGCCGGCGTGCTGCCGGTGAACCTGGCCTACGGCATGGCGGTGGTGCTGCTCGTCGGCTCGATCGGCCTGTCGTTCCTGGCGAACTGGCAGCTCGCGGTGGTGATGGCGGTGTACATCACCGTCCAGCTGGCCTACTGCTTCGGGCTCAAGCACCAGCCGGTGCTGGACATCGCCATCGTCTCCTCCGGGTTCCTCCTCCGGGCGATCGCCGGCGGTGTGGCCGCGGAGATCCTGCTGTCGCAGTGGTTCCTGCTGATCATGGCCTTCGGCTCGCTGTTCATGGCGGCCGGCAAGCGGTACGCGGAGCTGCGGCTCGCGGAGCGGACCGGCGCGAAGATCCGCAAGTCGCTCGAGTACTACACGGGCACCTACCTGCGGTTCGTGTGGACGCTGTCGGCGACGGCGGTCGTCATCTGCTACGGCCTGTGGGCGTTCGAGCGCGACCAGGCCAACGACACCAACTGGTTCGCGATCTCGATGGTTCCGTTCGTGATCGCGATCCTGCGATACGCGGTCGACGTGGACGGCGGGGAGGCCGGCGAACCGGAGGAGATCGCCCTGAAGGACCGGGTGCTGCAACTCCTCGCGGTGGCCTGGATCGGGGCGGTCGGCGGTGCTGTCTACCTCTTCTGACCTCGACGAGGATCTCGGCGCCCCGGCCCGCCGGCCCCGGCCGGCCCACCGGGGCGGCATGCGGCCGTGGGTGCCGACCGCGGTGTTCTCCGGCGGAGTCGCGCTGACGGCCCTGCTGATGTTCTGGGGCGCGTGGGAGCGTCGCTGGATCGCCGACGACGGCCTGATCGTGCTGCGCACCGTGCGCAACCTGCTGGCCGGGAACGGCCCGGTGTTCAACGCCGGCGACCGGGTCGAGGCGAACACGTCGACCCTGTGGACGTATCTCGTGTACGCGACGGGCTGGCTCAGCGGGGTGCGGCTCGAGTACGTGGTGCTTGCCACGGCGCTCGTGCTGTCGACCGCGGCGGTGGTGCTGGCGATGCTCGGCACGGGCCGGCTGTACCGGGGGCGGCTGCGGGGCAGTGGTGCCACGTTCCTGCTGGTGCCCGCCGGCATGTTCGTCTACATCGCGGTGCCCCCGGCCCGGGACTTCGCCACCTCCGGCCTCGAGAGCGGGCTGGTGATCTGCTGGATCGCCCTGCTGTGGCTGCTGCTCGTGCGATGGGCGACGGTGCCGGGGTTGCCGTCGACCCCGTCGGTGCTGGCGACGGCGTTCGTCGCCGGTCTCGGGCCGCTCGTGCGCCCCGAACTGGCGCTTCTCGCTCTTCCGGCCCTGCTCATGCTGTTCCTCGCGGCCGGCCTCACGTGGCGGGTACGGGTGGCCATGGTGGCGGTGGCCGGCGCCGTGCCGGTGGGCTATCAGATCTGGCGGATGGGCTACTACGGGCTGCCCTATCCGAACACGGCGGTGGCCAAGGACGCGGGCGGCGCGAAGTGGGCGCAGGGCTTCGAGTACCTCGGGAACCTGGTGAGCCCGTACCTGCTGTGGCTGCCGCTGCTGTTCCTGCTGCTCGGTGCCGCGCTCGCGTGGCGGTACCGGGGACCCCGCGAAAAGGGCGCGCCGAAACGTGAATTCCGTCACACGGACGGGTCCTTTCCGGCGCGCGCACAGCGCGCGCTGCGCACCCCCGTGGCCGTGGTCGTCTTCATGCTCGGCGCCGCATTGTTGCTCACGCTGTACGCCCTTCGCGTCGGCGGCGATTTCATGCACGGCCGGGTGTTGCTGCCGCCGTTGTTCTGTCTGCTCATTCCCGTCGCCGTGATTCCGTTGCGGGTTCCGCAACGGGCCGAGATCGGCCGCACTCGCGCGACGGCCGTCGCGGGGGCGGCGGGGGTGCTGTGGCTCGGTGTGGTGGTGTGGTCGGCGATCGCTGCGAACACCACCGGCATGCCCGAGGGTGCGGTGGTGGGCCGCTCCGGGATCGTCGACGAGCGGGCGTTCTACGCCCTCAACACCGGCCACCTGCATCCCGTCCGGGCCGAGGACTACCTGGACTACCCGCGCATGCGGGCGATGGTCGAGGCGATCTCCAACACCCCCGACGGCGGGTTGCTGCTGCCGACGCCCTCGTTCGACGCATGGGACGTCGTGCCCCCGCCGGGACCGGTGCCGCCGGGCGGAGCCGGCCACACCGTCTACTTCCTCAACCTCGGCATGACCAGCATGAACGTCGGGCTCGACGTGCAGGTGCTCGACCAGATGGGGCTGGCATACCCGTTGGCGGCGCACACCGAGCGGCTCGAGGACGGGCGCATCGGGCACGACAAGCTGCTCTACCCCGACTGGGTCGTCGCCGACACGGGAATGGTGGACGTGCACCCGTGGCTGCCGGCCTATCTGGACGAGGACTGGGTGGCGCAGGCGCAGGTGGCGCTGACGTGCCCGCCGACGCAGGAACTGCTCGCGTCCTCCCGCGCGGAACTGACGTGGTCACTGTTCAAGCGGAATCTCCGCAACGCGTTCGAATATGCGGACTACCGATTCGACCGGGTGCCGAAATACGAGATCCAGCGCTGCGGCCTCGAACTTCCGCCCCCGCGCGACGGGGGCTGACGCGGTCGTCCGGCCCGCGAATTACATCGATGTCGTTTTCGCCCCGGTGGGTCCGTGCAGTCGATCGGGCGTATCTCGGTATGATCACAGTCGATAACGGATGAGTAACGCATCGGGGGTGTGGGCCGATATCGAAGCCGACACACGGTTCGTTGACCTGGGTTACCGGGGGTTTGTCAGAGCTCACGGTGTCCTTTACAGTCTTGACCGCAGTGTGACTTGTGACGGCCCGCTCGGTCGTCGCCGCCGGTATCCGACGGGGGACGCGCACGCGGACGCCGCAGATCGAGAAAGAGAGCATTGTTCATGCGTTTTGTCCCGAGGTTGTCGCAGCGCCTCCGCAGGCGCGTGCTCGGCGTGGGCGCCGCAGCCCTCGTTCTGCCGGTTGCCGCCGGCGTCGCCGGAAGCACCGCCGCGCTCGCCGCCCCCGCAGCCGCCGCCCCGATCTCGCATCGGGCACCGGCCGGCGGGTTCGAGGAAGTCTTCGTCGACTCCGACATGGGCCCGATCAAGGTGCAGATCCAGTGGGCCGCCCGCGGCGGTGACGCGGCGCTGTACCTGCTCGACGGCCTGCGTGCCCGCGACGACGCGAACGCCTGGAGCTTCGAGACCAACGCGCGCGACCAGTTCGCCAACGACAACGTCACCCTGGTGATGCCGGTCGGCGGCCAGTCGAGCTTCTACACGGACTGGTACGCGCCCAGCAATCTCAACGGCCAGGACGTCACCTACAAGTGGGAGACGTTCCTGACGGAGAAGCTGCCGGACTACCTCGCCACCCGCGGCGTCTCGCGCAGCAACAACGGCATCCTCGGCCTCTCGATGGGCGGCAGCGCCGCGCTGACCCTGGCGGCCTACCACCGCGACCAGTTCAAGTTCGCCTCGTCGCTCTCCGGCTACCTGAACCTGTCGGCCCCGGGCATGCGTGAGGCCATCCGCGTCGCGATGCTCGATGCCGGCCGCTTCAACGTCGACTCGATGTGGGGCCCGCCGTGGAGCCCGGCGTGGCTGCGCAACGACCCGTTCGTGTTCGCGCCGAAGCTCGCCGGCCTGTCGATGTACATCTCGGCTGCCAGCGGCCTGCCCGGCCAGCACGACGCCCCGCAGGGCCTGGTCGGTGTCTACAACACGGCCAACGCCATGGGCCTCGAGGCACTCGCGCTCGCCCAGACCCGCGCATTCCAAATCAAGCTGGCCACCCTCGGCATCCAGGCCCGCTTCGACTTCCCGGCGCGCGGCACGCACTCCTGGAAGTACTGGGAAGAGGAGCTGTGGAAGGCTCGTCCCCAGATCCTCGAGGCACTGAACGCCTACTGATCGCGCCGAACTCCCCGGCGCACACTGACGGTACGCATGCCGCCCCACGACCCGCGAGGGACGAGGGGCGGCATGCGCCGTTTCGCGGATCGTTGACAAAAACCACACCCGTCACAGCGCGGCGCCCCCACCCGGCGCCCGTTCACGTGTAGAAACAGTCTTCGAGACGCGGGGCCCGGTCGCCCGCCGACGCCCCAGCAACGCAGAAAGTGAGCGATGCCGATGCGAACAGTGCTTGGCGGACGTCGAACCGTGCGCGCCCGGCAGCCGGCGCCGCGTGCCCGTCGGGGCCGTCGGGTCCTCGGGGCGGTCGCCGCCGCGCTCGTCGCGCCCCTCGTCGCCGGAACCCTCGCGGCCGGGGCCGCGTATGCGGAGCCGGTGGACCGCAGCGAGCCGACCGCCGTGCAGGCCCCGGCCGGGGTCACGGTGCAGCGCGTCGACTGGCTGACCGACCGGCGCGTGGCCCTGTGGGTGAACTCGCCGGCCATGGGCACCCCCATTCAGGTGCAGCTGCTGCTCGCCCGGGACTGGAACATCGAACCCGAGGCGCGGTTCCCCGCCGTCTACATGCTCGACGGCCTGCGTGCCCGCGACGACGAGAGCGGCTGGACGATCGAGACGGACTCCGAGGCCTTCTTCGCGGACAAGAACGTCAACGTGGTGCTGCCGGTGGGCGGGCAGTCCAGCTTCTACGCCGACTGGATGGACCAGAACAACGGGCGCAACTACCAGTGGGAGACGTTCCTGACCAAGGAGCTCCCGCCGATCCTCGAGGGCAACTGGCGCACCACGAAGGACCGCGGCGTCGTCGGCCTGTCGATGGGCGGCACCGCTGCGATGTTCCTGCCCGCGCGCAACCCCGGCTTCTTCAAGTTCGCGGGATCGCTCTCCGGCATCCTCACCACCACCACCCTGGGCATGCCGCAGGCCATCCAGTACGCGATGCAGGACGCCGGTGGCTTCGACTCGTCGGCCATGTGGGGCACCCCCGGCGGCGAGCAGTGGGCCGCCCACGATCCGTACCTGCTGGCGGACAAGCTCGAGGGCGTGAGCCTGTACGTCTCCAGCGGCAGCGGCAGCACCGGCCCGTACGACCAGCCGTCGGGTATCCCGGGCGTGAGCACGAACTACGCCGGCATGGGCCTCGAGATCCTGTCGCGGCTCACCTCGCAGGCGTTCGCCACCAAGCTCAACAAGATCGGCATCCCTGCGCAGGTGGTCTACCGGCCGTCGGGCACCCATTCGTGGCCGTACTGGGAGTTCGAGCTGCACCAGCTGTGGCCGCAGCTGGCCAACGCCCTCGGAGTGGAGGTCACGAAGCCGAACTGCAGCGCCTCCGGCGCGATCGGCGACGCAGCGGCCGCCGGTCCCTGGATCGGCGACTGCCTCACGCCGGAGTACGCCGTCGCGGGCGGGCGCGTCCAGGACTTCCGCTTCGGCCGGATCTTCTCCTCCACCGACGGCGGGGCCCGCCCGGTGGCGGGTGCCATCGGCGGGGCCTACCAGGCCGCCGGCGGCCCGGGGGGCCCGCTCGGCTACCCGACCACGGAGGAACGCGGCACCCCCGACGGCCGCGGCCGGTTCAACCACTTCCAGCAGGGCTCGATCTACTGGACCCCGCAGACCGGGGCGCACGCCGTGCGCGGTGCCATTCGCGACGAGTGGGCGCGGCAGGGCTGGGAGGGCGGCCCGCTGGGCTACCCGGTGGCCGACGAGGTGGCCACCCCCGGCAAGCCCGGCGTGGTGCAGGGCTTCGAGATCGGCGCCCTCTACTGGAGCGAGCCGTTCGGGGCCCACGCCGTGCAGGGCATGATCATGGGCAAGTACGCCGAGCTCGGCTACGAGAACGGCTGGCTCGGGTTCCCGAAGACCAGCGAGATCCCCGTCAAGGACGGTGGCCGGTTCAACGAGTTCGAGGGCGGCAACATCTACTGGAGCCCGCTGAGCGGGGCGTGGTCGGTCCGCACCGGGCCTGTGTTCGACGCGTGGAAGAGCGCCGGTTACGAGAACGGTCGCCTCGGCTTCCCCGTCGGCGACGAGTTCCCCATTCCCGGCGGTGTCCAGCAGAACTTCCAGGGCGGATTCGTCACGGTCGTCGACAACGTGGCCACCGTCCGCCCCTAGGATCGCCCCTCGCACACCCGGTGCCGCCACGGCGTCCCCGCGACCACCGGATCGGGCGGTGACCGCGACCCATGGGTCCGGTCACCGCCCGGTCCTCATCTGTAGCCTGGGCACTGCCCATTTCCGACGATTGGATGCGAGGACACCACCACATGCCTGCACGGACCCGTTCGAGCCTGACCCGCGTCCTGGGCGCCGGCGCCGCGGCGCTCGCCGCCACCGCCCTCCTGGGCGCCTGCGGTAGCGACGATTCCACGGCGACGAGCACCCCGTCGACGTCCGTGTCGGCGACCACCTCGACGTCCGCCGCGGAGACCACCTCCGGCGAAGCGACCACCACAGCCCCCGGTGACACGGCCACCACGAGCCCGGGCGAGGCCGCCACCGCGCCGCCGGCGCAGCCGGAGACCGAACCCGGATTCCCGGGCCCGACCGAGGTGCCGGTGGACGACCGCGGCCAGGCGTTCCTGGACGGGCTGCGGAAGCAGGGCGTGGAGCCGGCCGCGGACGGCAGCATCGCGATCAACACGGCCAACTACATCTGCGCCGCGACCGCCCAGGGCAGCTCGCCCGAGGAGATCAAGACGATCGTGACCGCATCGGTGGGCAGCGAGGCCGCGGCCGCCGGCAAGGAGATCACCGAGGCCGAGGCCGCGACGACCGCCGACGTCTACATCACCGTCGCACGCGACACCTTCTGCTAGGAGCGGCAATGATGACGGCCCGAGCGAAGCAACGACGCCGGAGGCGGGGAATCCTCGTCCTCGGGATCCTGGTCGTCCTGGCGGCCGTGCTCGCGCTCTGGTACATCCTCGCGGGCCGGCTCCCGGTGCCCGGGCCGCCGGGGCCGCTCGGGCCCGAGAAGCCGCAGGCGCAGCCCGCATCGTGCCCGGACGTCCAGGTGGTGGCGGTACCGGGCACGTGGGAGTCGGCCGCCTGGGACGATCCGTACAACCCGACGTTCAATCCGCTGTCGCTGATGCTGAACGTCACGCGTCCGCTGCAGGAGCGCTTCGACGCGCAGCGTGCCGACGTGTACACCGTTCCGTACGTCGCCCAGTTCTCGAATCCGGTGGCGCTCCCGCCGGACGGGCAGCAGTCCTACAACAACAGCCGCACCGCCGGCACCGCGGCGACGGAGGACATCCTCGCGCGCCGCTTCGCCGAGTGCCCGCTGACCAACTACGTCCTGACCGGCTTCTCGCAGGGTGCGGTCATCGCGGGCGACGTCGCGGCGCGCATCGGCGCCGGTGACGGGCCGGTTCCGGCGGATCGGGTGCTCGGCGTGGCGCTCATCGCCGACGGCCGTCGCGACCCGGGCACGGCCGAGACGATCGGCCCGCCCGTCGCGGGCGTCGGCGCCGAGCTGTCCCTGGACGGACTGCGGCTGCCGGGGATCACCATGACCGGCGCGCGCCCCGGTGGTTTCGGGGAGCTCGAGGACAAGGTGGTGGACATCTGTGCACCGACGGACGGCATCTGCGACGCGCCGCCGAACGCGCTGAATCCCGGCAACTGGCTCGCCAGCGCGCCGCGGTTGCTCGAGTACGCGAACAACCCTGTGCACGCGCTGTACAACTCGTTCGTCGTGGACGATTCGGGTACGACGGCGACGCAGTGGGTGGCGAACTGGGCGATCGAGAAGATCGAGGAGGCGCCGAAACCCCCGGAGGAGTGATCCCTCCCCGTTGTTACCGGCCGGTAGTGTCGGGGATCACCACCCGATACAATCGTTCCTCGGTCGGCGCTTAGACTCGACCTTCGGTCCTGACCCGGGAAGCTCTCCGGGTTGGTGACGCGCGACCACCGCCACACGAGAAGAGGTTCGATGAGCGCCACCGACGGCTCGGCTGCCACGCAACCGCGGAAGTTTCGTTTCGCCGCGGGTGGCGAGGGCAACGCCGAGGAGGGCGGCGCCCGGCGCTTCGTCAAGCTGGCGCAGAAGGCCGAGGAGCTCGGCTACGACAGCTTCATGATCCCGGACCACCTGGGCAACCAGGTCGGACCCATCGCCGCGCTCGGTGCGCTCGCCGTCGCCACCGACAAGATCCGCCTCGGCACCGCCGTCCTCGCGAACGGCTTCCGCCATCCCGCGATCCTGGCCAAGGACGCCGCGACCGTCGACGTCCTCTCGGGCGGCCGGCTCGAGCTCGGGATCGGCGCGGGATGGATGAAGGAGGAGTTCGACAAGGCGGGCATCGCCTACGAGCGCCCCGGCGTCCGGATCGAGAAGCTCGAGGAGACGCTGCAGATCCTGGACGTGCTCCTGCGCGGCCAGGAGTGCAATTTCGAGGGCAAGCACTACCGCATCGACGGCCTCAAGGGCAGCCCGCGTCCGCGCCAGGGCCCGCGACCGCCCATCGCCGTCGGCGGCGGGGGACCGAAGATGCTCGCGCTGGCGGCGAAGTACGCCGACATCATCTCGGTGGCCACTCCCACGAACCGCGACGGCCGTTTGTTGCTGTCGGGGATCACGATGGACAAGACTGTGGAGCGGGTGGACGTGATCCGTCGCGCGGCGGGGGATCGGTTCGATGACATCGAGCTGAACTGGACCATCACGATGATTCTCGTCACGGACGATCGCGAGCAGACCGCCGAGATGGCGCTGGCCGCTCTCGACCAGGGCTTCCCCCCGAACATCGAGGTGGACGTCAAGCTCACGGTGGACGAGATCCTCGAATCGCCGTATCTCGCAATCGGTTCCTACGAGGAGATCGCCGAGCAGATCCGCAACGTGCGGGCGAAGACCGGGATGTCCTACGTGGGGGTCTTCCCCACCCAGATGGAGGCGTTCGCACCGGTGATTCCGCTGTTGGCGGGGGAATGACCGATGCGGATCTGTAACATAATCGTGATTTCGGATCGATGGACAGATTCGTGAGATGCACGGCCGGATGCTGTTGAGCTGTACAGGTACGACGATCCGCTAGCGCGAAGACAAGTGCGGGGCGCAACCATGTCGAGTGGTTGTGGGATCGCTTCGACAGGGAGAAGGAATGAGCGTCGGGTTCGAAGAGTTCATCGATGAGAACGGACAGATCGTGTTGCCCGAGGGCAACACTCTGCTCGACCACCTCGAGCAGCATTTCGCCGAGAACGGCGACGATCTTGCGTACCGTTACATCGATTACTCGCGGGAACGTGACGGCGAGGTCCACGAGCTGACCTGGCAGCAGTTCGGGGTGCGCCTGCGCGCGATCGCGGCCCGGCTGCAGCAGGTCACCAAGCCCGGTGACCGCGTCGCGATCCTCGCCCCGCAGGGCCTGGACTACGTCGTCTCCTTCTTCGCGGCCATCTACGCCGGCACCATCGCCGTCCCGCTGTTCGACCCCGACGAGCCCGGCCACACCGACCGGCTGCACGCCGTGCTCGGCGACTGCACGCCCAGCGCCATCCTCACTGCCACCTCGTCGGCGGCCGGGGTCCGGCAGTTCTTCCGGCCGCTGCCCGCCGCGGAGCGGCCCCGCATCATCGCGGTCGACGCGATCCCCGACACCGTCGCCGGCTCGTGGACGCGGCCCCACATCGGCACCGACGACATCGCCTACCTGCAGTACACCTCCGGATCGACGCGCGTGCCCGCGGGTGTGGAGATCACCCACCGCGGTGTGCTCACCAACTGCATCCAGATGGCCGACTCCATCGAACTCAACGAGGGTTCGCGCGGCGTGACGTGGCTGCCGCTGTTCCACGACATGGGCCTGCTCACCGTCATCCTGCCGGCGATCGGCGGCAAGTACATCACCATCATGAGTCCGCGTGCCTTCGTGCAGCGGCCGGGCCGGTGGATCAAGGAGCTCGCCGCCGTCTCCGACGGGGCCGGCACGTTCGCCGCCGCGCCGAACTTCGCGTTCGAGCACGCGGCCGCGCGGGGGCTGCCCAAGCCGGGCGAGACCCTCGACCTGAGCAACGTGATCGGCCTGATCAACGGCAGCGAGCCGGTGACCACGTCCTCGATGCGCAAGTTCAACGAGGCGTTCGCGCCGTACGGCCTGCCGAAGACCGCGATCAAGCCGTCGTACGGCATGGCCGAGGCGACGCTGTTCGTCTCGTCCACGCGGCACACCGACGAGGCGCGGATTGTCTACGTCGACCGTCACGAGCTCAACGCCGGCCGCATCGTCAAGGTCGACCAGGAGGCGCCGAACGCCATCGCGCAGGTCTCCTGCGGTTACGTCGCGCGCAGCCAGTGGGCCGCGATCGTCGACGCGGAGACCGCCACCGAGGTGCCGGACGGGCACGTCGGCGAGATCTGGCTGCACGGCGAGAACATCGGCATCGGGTACTGGGGGCGCACCCAGGAGACCGACGAGACCTTCCACAACAAGCTCGTCGACCGCCTGCCCGCGAGCAGCCACGCCGAGGGCACGCCCGCGGACGCCCACTGGCTGCGCACCGGCGACTACGGCGTGTATGTCGACGGCGAGCTGTACATCACCGGCCGCGTCAAGGACCTGGTGATCGTGGACGGCCGCAACCACTATCCGCAGGACCTGGAGTTCTCAGCGCAGGAGGCCAGCTCCGCGCTGCGTCCCGGCTTCGTCGCCGCCTTCGCCGTGCCGGCCAACCAGCTGCCGCAGGTGGTGTTCGAGAATTCGCACTCGGGTCTGCAGTTCGATCCCGACGACGCCTCGGAGCAGCTGGTCATCGTCGCCGAGCGGGCACCCGGCGCGGGCAAGGCGGATCCGCAACCCGTCGCGGACACCGTTCGCGCGGCGATCTCGGCACGGCACGGGGTGACCGCGCGCGACGTGCTGCTCGTGCCTGCCGGGTCGATCCCGCGCACGTCGAGTGGCAAGATCGCGCGGCGCGCCTGCAAGGCCGCCTACATCGAGGGAACCCTGCGCGGTGGTTACACCCAGCAGGCATTCCCCGATAGCGTATAAAAATTGTTCTCTTTCCCGGGTAGCGTGGTGGGTTGATGGCTGACACTGAAATGACCGTCGCGCAGCTGCGCGAGTGGCTGCGGAACTGGATCGCCGAGGCTACCGGGCAACCGGTGGCGCAGATCTCCGACGATCGCCCGATGGAGGAGTTCGGCCTCTCGTCCCGCGACGCCGTGGCGCTCAGCGGCGAGGTCGAGGAACTGCTCGGCGTCACCCTCACCGCCACGATCGCCTACCAGCACCCCACCATCGCGTCGCTGGCCACGCGCATCATCGAGGGCGAACCCGAGCTCCCGGAGGGCGACGACAGCGCCTTCTACGCCGCCGGTCCGGCCGGCAGGACGCACGACGTCGCGATCGTCGGTCTCGCCGCCCGGCTGCCCGGGCACGTGAGCACCCCCGCGGAGATGTGGGAGCTGCTCACCCAGGGCCGCGACGGCATCACCGACCTCCCCGAGGGTCGGTGGTCCGAATTCGCCGACGATCCGCAGATCTCGTCGGCCATCGCCGCAGCCAACACCCGCGGCGGCTACCTCGACGACGTCAAGGGCTTCGACGCCGAGTTCTTCGCGATGTCGCCGCGCGAGGTCGAGATGGTCGACCCGCAGCAGCGCCTCGCCCTCGAACTCACCTGGGAGGCGCTCGAGCACGCCCACATCCCGGCCAGCGACCTCAAGGGCCGCCCGGTCGGCGTGTTCATCGGCAGCTCCGCCAACGACTACCAGCTCCTCGCGGTGAGCGACCCGTCCGCCGCGCACCCGTACGCCCTGACCGGCACGGCCACGTCGATCGTGGCCAACCGGGTCTCGTACTTCTTCGACTTCCGCGGCCCGTCCGTCGCCCTGGACACCGCATGCTCGTCGTCGCTCGTGGCCGTGCACCAGGCGGTGCGCGCCCTGCGCGACGGCGACGCCGACGTGGCGCTGGCCGGTGGCGTGAACATGCTCGTCGCGCCCGCCGCGACCCTCGGCTTCGACCAGCTCGGTGTGCAGGCCCCCGACGGCCGCATCAAGGCGTTCTCGGCCGACGCCGACGGCATGGTCCGCGCCGAGGGCGGCGGCCTCGTCGTGCTCAAGCGGCTCGAGGACGCCGAACGAGACGGCGACACCGTGCTCGCCGTCATCGCCGGTTCCGCCGTCAACCAGGACGGCCGCTCCAACGGCCTGGCGGCCCCGAACCCGGAGGCCCAGGTCGACGTGCTGCGCCGCGCCTACCGGGACGCGCGCATCCTTCCGTCCGGCGTCGACTACATCGAGGCCCACGGCACCGGAACCGTGCTCGGCGACCCGATCGAGGCGGACGCCCTCGGCCGCGTCGTCGGCCGCGGCCGCGACGCCGACAAGCCGGTGCTGCTGGGCTCGGCGAAGACCAACTTCGGCCACCTCGAGGCGGCCGCCGGCGCGGCGGGCCTGATCAAGGTGGTCCTCGCCATGCAGGAGAACCACCTGCCGGCGACGCTGAACTACACCGCGCCGAACCCGTACATCCCGTTCGAGCAGGCCCGCCTGAAGGTCATCCCCGAGGGCGCCGAGTGGCCGCGCTACACCGGCAAGGCGATCGCCGGCGTCTCCGGCTTCGGCTTCGGCGGCACCAACGCGCACGTCGTGGTCCGCGAGTACACCGGACCCGAAGCGGACGCGGAGTCGAGCGAACGTATCGTTCCGTCGGCTGAAGGAGCTGAAGGGCACATTCGCTCGGAGCAGGGCGAGGAGCACCCGGTGCTGCTCGCGGTGTCCGCGGCGATGCCGTCGCGTCGTCGCCGGGCCGCCGCCGACCTCGCCGACTGGCTCGAGACCGAGGCCGGCAGCACCACGCCGCTCGCCGACGTCGCTCGCACCCTTTCCCGCCGCAACCACGGCCGCTCACGCGCCGTCGTGATCGCGAAGACGCGCGCCGAGGCCATCGCCGGGCTGCGCGCCGTCGCCGCCGGCAAGCCCGCGCAGGGCGTGTTCTCCGCCGACGCCCCCGCCGCCAACGGGCCGGTGTGGGTGCTGTCCGGTTTCGGCTCGCAGCACCGCAAGATGGCCAAGCAGCTGTACCTCGAGAGCCCGGTGTTCGCCGCGGCTGTCGACGAGATCGACGAGCTGATCGAGGACGAGGCCGGCTACTCCATGAAGGAGAAGTTCCTCGACGACGGCCAGGACTACGACGTCGAGACCTCGCAGGTCGGCATCTTCACCATCCAGGTCGCCCTCGCGAAGCTGCTGCGCCACCACGGCGCCGAGCCGTCCGCCGTCGTCGGCCACTCCATGGGCGAGGCCGCGGCCGCGTACATCTCGGGCGGTCTGTCGCTCGAGGACGCCGTCCGCGTCATCTGCGCCCGCTCCCGCCTGATGGGCGAGGCCGAGGCGCTGCTCGAGGGCGACGACATCCGGCTCATGGCGCTCGTCGAGTACAGCGCCGCGGAGATCGAGCTGGTCCTCACCGACTACCCGCACCTCGAGGTCTGCGTCTACGCCGCGCCGACGCACACCGTCATCGGCGGCCCGCAGGACGAGGTCAACGCGATCGTCGCGCGGGCGGAGTCGGAGGAGAAGCTCGCCCGCGTCCTGCAGACCAAGGGCGCGAGCCACACCTCGCAGGTGGATCCGCTGCTCGGCGAGCTCGCCGCCGAACTCGCCGGCATCGAGCCGCACAAGCCGAAGGTCGACGTGTACTCGTCGGTCGACCAGGACACCCACTACCGCGCCGGCCACGACCCCATCCACCAGGTCGAGTACTGGACCAAGGGCCTGCGGCACAGCGTGTACTTCACCAACGCGGTCAAGCTCGCCGTCACCGACGGGCACACCACGTTCGTCGAGCTGGCACCCAACCCCGTCGCGCTGATGTCCGTGGCCGCGACGGCGTACGCCGCCGGCGTGATCGACACCCAGCTGATCCAGACCCTCAAGCGCAAGGAGGACGAGCCGCTCGGCGTGCTCACCGCCCTCGCGCAGCTGTACGTGCACGGCCACTCCGTGGACCTGCGCAGCCTGCTCCCGGCCGGCGAGTACGCGGACCTGCCGCGGACGGTGTTCCTGCGCAAGCCGTTCTGGCTCGAGACCCGCATCGGGACCGGCGGCAACGCCCGCGTGCCCGGCGCGCACGTCGCGCTGCCCGACGGCCGGCACGTGTGGGAGGTGCGCGCCGACGCCGTCACCGACCTGGGCGAGCTCGTCGTCGCCGCCGCGTCGCAGACGCTCGCCGACGTCACCCTCACCGCGTCCGTCCCGCACGGCGACGTCCCCACCAGCGGCACCCTCACCACCACCCTGACCCGGCACCCCGGCGGCGCGTCGCTGCACGTGCACGGGCGCGACGCGGCGAGCGGCGAGTTCCGGTTGCTGTTCGACGCGGTCGTGGCCTCCGGCGAAGCGCTGCCCGCGCCCGCCGCGGTGCCCGCGCCGGCCGAGCGGTCCACCGGGCCGGTCGAGACGCTTCCCGAGGTGGTCGAGACCTTCGGCGACAAGTGGAACCCGACCGGGTCGCAGACCCTCGAGGATCGGCTGGCGCTGATCGTCGCCGAGTCGATGGGCTACGCGCCCGAGGACCTGCCCGTCGAGATCCCGCTGATCGAGCTGGGTCTGGACTCGCTCATGGCGGTGCGGATCAAGAACCGCGTCGAGTACGAGTTCGACATCCCGCAGCTGCAGCTCGCCGCGGTGAAGGACGCCAGCCTGCGCGACGTCGCGAAGTACCTGCGGTACGCCGTGGAGAACCGCGAGGAGGTCGCCGCCCTCGCCGCGCAGCAGGCCGCCGACCGCGAAACCGCCGAGCGGGAGGACACGACGCTCGAGCTGCCTGCGGTCTCGGCCGTGGAGGACACCGGGGTGGTGCACGAGGCGGAGGCGATCCTCGAGGCCGCTGAGGCCGGCAAGACCGGTGAGACCGCTGCGAGCACCGAAGCGGACAAGGACACCGACGTCACCGACCGGCAGGCGGTTGCGGAGGCATCCGGCACCGACGTGCCGCCGCGCGATGCCGCCGAGCGGCTCACGTTCGCGACCTGGGCGGTGATCACCGGACAGTCCGCGAAGGGCATCTTCAACACCCTGCCGATCCTCGACGACGAGACGGCCGAGCGCCTCGCGGCCCGGCTGACCGAGCGGGCGAACGGCGAGATCGCCGTCGACGACGTGCTCGACGCCGAGACCATCGAGCAGCTCGCCGAGAGCGTGCGCCGGCACCTGGAGTCGGCCGACCGCATCGACGGGTTCGTCCGTACGCTGCGCCCGCGCCCCGAGGGGTCGGACGCCGTCCCGGTGTTCGTGTTCCATCCGGCCGGCGGTTCCACCGTCGTGTACGAACCGCTGCTGCGCCGGCTGCCCGAGGGCACCCCGATGTACGGCTTCGAACGCACCGAGGGCCCGATCGAGAAGCGCGCCCAGGAATATCTCCCGCAGATCAAGGAGATCCAGGGCGACGGTCCGTACGTGCTGTACGGATGGTCGCTGGGCGGTGTGCTCGCCTACGCGGTCGCCAAGCTGCTGCGCGCGGAGGGCAAGGACGTGCGGCTCGTCGGCCTCATCGACACGGTCATGGCCGGGGAGAAGGTCGAGGACACCCCGGAGGAGATCACCAAGCGCTGGCAGCGGTACGCGAAGTTCGCGAAGAAGACCTACGGGGTCGACGCGCCGCTGCCGTACGACAAGCTCGCCGCGACGGACGACGAGGGCCAGGTGCGCATCCTCATGGATCTGCTCAGGATGAGCGGCACCAGGATCCCCGGCGGCATCATCGAGCACCAGCGCACGTCGTGGCTGGACAACCGGGCCATCCAGACCGCGAAGCTCGAGCCGTACGACGGCGACGTGGTGCTGTACATGGCGGACCGCTACCACGACGACGCCATCGAACTCGAGCCCGCGTTCGGAACCCGGCAGCCCGACGGCGGCTGGGGCGAGGCGGTCCGTAATCTGGAGGTCATCCATGTCGGCGGCGACCACCTCCAGGTGGTCGACGAGCCGTACATCGGGAAGGTGGGGGCCGACCTGACACGCAAGCTGGCCGACATCGAGGCCACGAGGAGCTGATCGAGTAGTGACCACGACGACGGCCGGGAAGCTGGCCGAGCTGCGCAAGAACCTCGCGATCGCGAAGGAACCGGCCGGGGAGGCCGCGATCGCCAAGCGCGCCGCCAAGGGCATCCCCAGTGCCCGGCAGCGCATCGACATGCTGCTCGACCCGGGCAGCTTCGTCGAGATCGGTGCGCTGATGAAGACGCCCGGCCGCGACGACGCCCTCTACGGTGACGGTGTCGTCGTCGGGCACGGCACCGTCGAGGGGCGGCCCGTCGCGGTCTTCTCGCACGACCAGACCGTGTTCGGCGGCAGCGTCGGCGAGATGTTCGGCCGCAAGGTCGCCGCGATCCTCGACTTCGCGCTGAAGATCGGCTGCCCCGTCATCGGCATCAACGACTCCGGCGGCGCCCGCGTGCAGGACGCCGTGACGTCGCTGGCGTGGTACGCCGAACTGGGCAAGCGGCACGAGCCGCTGTCCGGTCTGTGCCCGCAGGTGTCGATCATCCTCGGCAAGTGCGCCGGCGGCGCCGTGTACGCCCCCATCAACACCGACGTGGTCATCGCCACCGAGGAGGCGTACATGTTCGTCACCGGACCGGACGTCATCAAGTCCGTCACCGGTGAGGACGTCAGCCTCGAGGAACTCGGCAGCGCCCGTAAGCAGGCCGAGTACGGCAACGTGCACCACGTCGCGCCGGACGAGAAGGCCGCGTTCGAGTGGGCCCGCAAGTACCTGAGCTACATGCCGTCGAACGCGCAGGAGAAGCCCCCGATCGTCAACCCGGGGCTCGAGCCGGAGCTCACGCAGGACGATCTCGAGCTCGACACGTTCATGCCCGACGCCGACAACTCCGGCTACGACATGCACGACATCCTGCTCAAGATCTTCGACGACGGCGACTTCTTCGAGATCCGCTCGCAGGTCGCGCCGAACATCATCACCGGATTCGCCCGCGTCGACGGCCGGCCCGTCGGTGTCGTCGCCAACCAGCCGCTGTACCTGTCGGGGGCGCTCGACGCCGCCAGCTCGGACAAGGCCGCCCACTTCGTGCGGGTGTGCGACGCGTACGACATCCCGCTCGTGTTCGTCGTCGACACCCCGGGCTTCCTGCCGGGTGTGGAGCAGGAGAAGATCGGCGTCATCAAGCGCGGCGGCCGGTTCCTGTTCTCGTTCGTCGAGGCGTCGGTACCGAAGGTGACCGTGGTGGTGCGCAAGTCCTACGGCGGTGGCTACGCGGTGATGGGGTCGAAGCAGCTCGGTGCCGACGTGAACTTCGCCTGGCCCACCGCCCGGATCGCGGTGATGGGTGCCGAGAGTGCCGTCGCGGTGATCGGTCGCCGCCAGATCGAGGCCGCCGGTGACAACGCTCCCGCGGTGCGCCAGCAGCTGATCAACTTCTACAACGAGCACATCGCGACGCCGTACATCGCCGCCGAGCGCGGCTACATCGACGCGGTGATCGAGCCGCACACCACGCGCCTCGAGATCCGCAAGGCGCTGACGTTGCTGCGCGACAAGACGGTGTTCAAGAACCCGCGCAAGCACCACCTGCTTCCGCTCTAGTTCGTAACACCCGAATTCTGTTCGGGCGGGCCGAATGTCACATGCGTTCGATCGAGTCGACCTCATGTGACATTCGGCCGCGCCGCGGAGCCTACCGCACCCGCACATCGGGCCGCGGGCGTTCGAGGCCCTGCCGGCACGCCGCTGTCAGGTCGGCGAGTACGGTGGCAGGCTCGGTGCGGATCTGCCTCGGCAGGTGGGTGACGACGATGATCCCGTGCCGCTGCATGTTCGCTCGGCGGCGCATGGTCGCTTCATGTTCCTGAACGCCGAGATGGTGTGCCAGTGAGTCTATTTCCCATGCCACCGCCACCGAGTCGATCCAACCGTCCGGACGCGCGATCCAGGTTCCGTTCGAGGTCTCGATGTCGCGGTTGTGCACCATGGGCGGAAGATCACTGCCGCCGTAGACCTTCTGTGCTTCGATCTCCGCGACCGAGTGCGCGTCGTCGAAGAGTTCGCGGATCACCGTGCGAGGTATCGCAGTTCCCCGACAGCTCCCTTCGGCGAGTTCGTGGGCCAGTTGGTCCACGGTAACGTCCCCGCGTTGGATCGCAGCCGAGAACAGGCCGCGGCAGGCGTCCGCCCGTGATGTGCGGCGCCCGGCATCGAGCAGGCTGCGCGCCACGGGAGCGATGCGCAGCGTGCCTTTGTGCACGGGTTCGGGCACACGCCAGCTACGTTCGACGGTGACGAACGAGAAATTGCGCCGATGCCGATTCTGCGGAATGAGCAACAAGATTTCGCTCCTCGTTGAGGAGAGCGCGTATCCGTGCAGGCCGAGCGCGGCATGGCCCGAGATCACCGCCTCGTCGCCCCCGTACATCTGCGCCGCGGTCTGTCGGTGCAACTGCGTGAGTGGACCGTTGTGCAGCGCGACCACGCCGGGCAGAACCCGTTGCCACGGCCCGTCTTTCCGGCAGCGCCCGGAAATGGTGCTGCTGCTCATCCCGCGACGCAACAGCGTCGCTGTTCGGATGACACCGTTGACGCTCAGCGCGTGGAGTTTCTCGACGTCGTCGCCCCAAGTACCCCGTCTCATGCCGTCATGATCGCCGGGTACCCCCGCGAGCGCCGGGCGGAACGGGGCGGACGCGCGGATCTGTGGACGAACGATGCGGTTGTGGACAACCTCTTGAGAGAGGCCGAATGTGACATTGGTTCGATCCGATCGAACTGGTGTCACATTCGGCCCCGGCGGTCAGGGAACGACCCAGCTGCCCGACGCCGTGACCCAGGTCGTGCCGTCCGGGACGGTCACCGTCGCCCGCACCCGTCCGCGGCCGGTCTCGGCTCGACCGCTGAGGACCTGATCCTCGCCGATCTCGGGGAAGTCCGGTAGTTCGTTCACGCCCGTCGTGCCCGTGTCCTCGTTCACCCAGGTGACGAGGCAGAAGCACTTGACGCTCCCACCGAAGTGCGTGACGCCGGGCGTGTTGACGTTGGTGTAGACGTTCACGTAGTCGTGGACGAGCGCCTCGGTGGGAGCGGCGGATCCGGTTCCCACGCCGGTCGATCCGACGATCGGTCCCAACGTCGCCGCGTGAACGGTCTGCGCCGATGCGGCCGGCGCGTTCAGCAGCGCCAGGACCACAGCGGATGCGGCCACGGCGGTGGTCCGGGCGGCGAACTTCCTCGACATTCAGGTCCTTTCGTTGCCGGCCGTGCCCGCCGGCCGGATGTCACGTTCGGTCGATCGAAGCGAACCTATGTGACATTCGGCCGGAAGGCACGCGAGGCACGCGGACAGGCGTCGCGGACGGACCTACTCGTATACGCGCAGCGTGCCCGGATTCCACAGGCCGGAGCGCGTGACCGACTCGGTCTGCGGCTCGGCCAGCACCGCGTCCGGGTAGAACCGCACGTACCGCTCGAGCGAGCCCCAGTCGCGGGCCCAGTCGTCCTCGAGGTACGTGGGGATCTGCTCGGGACGGGCGAGGGCTTCGGTGAAGCCGAGGGGGCCGCCGTTGTCCGCGGATTGCCAAGTGTCGGTGGAGGATACGGCCAGCGGACGGTCCGGCAGGATGCGGTAGTTCGGCATCTCGGCGATGCCGTAGCGGTGGTCGAACGGGCGCTGGCACGGGAACTGCAGGCCGACCGCCCAGTCGAGCAGCACCGGCTGTTCCGAGCCGATCACGGTGCTGAGCGTGTCGAGCTTCGGCACGCGCGGCGGGGTGAACGCCAGCCACTGGTCGCCGGTGAGGTTGGGGTCGTTGGCGACGATGCGGACGGCGTCGGTGTCGGCGGGGAGCTCGGACAGCGGGATCCGCAGGTTCCGCCACGACGGTGCGGGCCCGATGTCGCGCGGCAGGTAGGTGCCCTGCGGCTCCACGGTGCCGTCGGGCAGGCGCCTGCCGTACTCGACGAGCAGCGATTGGCCGTAGGTGGTGGCGCCGGTGTCGTCGACGGACCAGATGCGGCCGGCCGCCGAGATGACGACGAGCGGCGCGTCGTCGCTGCGCTCGGGCAGCCCGTACCAGCTCGACGTGAGCAGCGCCGGTTCCTGCACACCCTCCTGGTAGCTGCCGAGCACCGGGGTGACGGCCGGGTCGAGGCCGAAGGGCAGCTTGGCCTCGGAGCCGTTGACGGTGCGGGCGCCGGTGCCGCCGGTGGTGCCGCCGCCGGCGCCGGTCTCGAACGTCGGCCCGACGCTCTGGTTGTCGGTGTTGCCCTGGCCGGGCTTGACCTCCACGTAGTCGGCGGTGAGGTCCGACGGGATGCCGTTGGGACTGAAGCCCTCGGGGGCGGCGCCGGCGAGGGCGTCGCCGTTCAGCGGCGGGTTGTCCGGGTCGACGATGGGCGCGAGCCGGCCGGAGTTCGGGTCCGATTCGACGAGTACGTCGTTCGCCAGGCCGCACGTCTGGCCCGTGAGCGCGCCGACGTTGGACCGGGCGAGCGAGTACGCCGGGTACTGCGACACCGCGCCCTTGAGCAGCGACAGCACCTCGAAGAGCACCATCGCTCCGGCGACGACGGTCAGGGGCGCCGCCGCGAACTTGCGGATCCGGCGGCCCTTGCGGGTCGTGGGCTTGGGCTGCGGCGGCGCGTAGCCCTCACGCAGGTACTGCCACGCGACGAGCCCGAGAGCGAGCCCGAAAAGGAGCAGGAACAACGAGCTGGACTGGTTGCCGCTCAGCGAGACGGTCTTGTCGAACCACGGGATGCCGTAGCTCGACACGTACCACCAGCCGTTGATACCCGCGAACGACACGGCCAGCACGAACAGCAGCCCGGCGAGGAAGATGGTGCGGTTGCGCCGCGACCGCAGCGCGCTCGCGGAGACGATGACCGCAGTGAGCGCGGCGAGGGAACCCGCGATGCCCGCGTACGCCCCGAAGTGGTGGGTCCACTTCGTGGGGTTGAACATCATGAAGAAGATCGTGCCGAAGACGATGCCGATCAGCCGCCACGACGGGCCCGTCGCGATGCCGGGGATGCGGCGGCGGCGCAGCAGCACCAGCAGCGACGTGAACAGGCACAGCAGCATGACGAGGAACGCGAACCGGCGGGCGAGCGAGCCGTCGACGGTCTGCACGAACAGGTAGTAGTAGCGGAGGAAGTCGTTCCACCACTCCTCGTTCGGGCCGATGATGGTGCGCACGCGGGTGGCCTCGAGCACCGCGGCGAGGGTCTGGTCGGAGAACACGACGACGAGCACGAGGGTGCCCGCGGCGGCGATCGGTGCGAGCAACGGCAGCGTCCCGACCTCGCGGTGGCGCCGCACGACGATGCGGGTCATGGGCCGGATGCCGGCGAGCAGGGCGGCCACACACATCAGGCCGGTCGGGGCGGCGGCGAGGGTGAACGCGCCGATCACGACGGCCGTCGCGGCCGGCAACAGCCGGGCGGTGGCGATCGCCCGTTCGATCGAGCACCACGTCAGCAGGGCGCCGAGCGCGACGATCGGCTCGGGGCGCAGGCCGTTGTTGTAGGGCAGCCAGAAGGCCAGGAACACCAGGCCGCCGGTCCACAGGGCGACGGTGTTGTGCCGGACGGCGCGGCCGAGACGTGGCACGACCTCGCGGCTGATCACCATCCAGCAGGTGATGCCGGCGAGCAGGGCGGGCAGCCGCATCCAGACGCTGGCGGTGGAGACCTCGGCGAACGCGGCGAGGACGTCGTAGTACCAGCCGAACGGGGCCTCGGGGACGCCGAACCAGCGGAAGTAGTTGGCCATATAGCCGGAGTGCTCGGAGACCCGGGCCATGGTCAGCAGGTAGCCGTCGTCGGAGGTGTTCGCACCGAAGAAATGCCAGCCGACGAGGGTGCCGACGACGACGGCGTCGACGCCGGTGAACTTCCACCAGTGCGACGGCAGGAAGCGGCGGTGCCCGCGGCCGTCGGTGCCGTCGAGCTTGGCGAGCGCGGCGACCGCCAGCGCGGTCGACAGCGTCGCCAGGATCATCGCGAGGAGCTTGACCAGCGTCGGCGACGACGAGAACCGGGAGTCGACGTCGACGGTCACCGACATGCCGGGCACCGGGGTGTCGAGGTCGCTGAACACGCCGACGACGAGGGGACGCAGGTCGCCGGTCAGCTCACCGGCGCGCGGGTTGCCGTTCTCGTCGCTGAGGCCGACGAACTCCGCGGTGGTGCGGTCGACGTCGGAGAAGATGCTGATCTCGGTGCACGCGGCGGACTCGACGTCGCTGCGCGGGGCGGTGGCCACGACGACGTTGCGGTCGAGGACGTCGACGTTCTCGGCGCCCACTCGCACGAACATCGCGTTGAGCGCGGCGCCCTCACCGCTTGCCGGTGCGGTCGCGAGGAGCAGGCCGCCGCCCGGGGGCATGCCGGCGACGGCGATGCACGGCACCGTCGCACTCAGCTGCCGCGGCACCTGCGACATGAGCGGCACCTCGACCGGCGCGGTCGAGCCGTTCTGCGGCCACGTGACGGTGGCTTCGGTGACCTTGACGGGCAGGAACGGGGTCGCGACGGCGAGGAGCACACCGAGCAGACCCGCGACCGTGGCGACGAGCCGGGCGGTGCGGTACTGGGCCCGCAGATCCCGGGCAACCGGCGGCCGGGGAACGGCTGCGGAGGGGGCGGGAACTGTGGTCACGTCGTCGGGCACGATTGTCGATGGTATCGGGCGCAGCTGAGTGGACGCACCGTCCCTACCACCGCGTAGGACCCTATTCACGCATTACGGGCACTCCGTCGCGGATCGGTCCGGGCGACCACCAGCCCCAGCGGACGACGTCCTCGGTGGCGATCTCCGCGGTCGTCGCGCCCGGGTCGATGGGCGCGTACCGCTCCAGCGAGCCCCAGTCGCGGTCCCAGTCGTGGTTCAGATAGGTGGGGATCGTCTCGGCGGTGAGCAGCAGCGGTATCCAGCCGAGCGGGCCGCCGCCGATGTCGTCCTGCCAGCCGTTGGTGGAGTCGGCGCCGACCCGGTCGGGCAGGATCCGGTACTCGGGGACCTCGGCGACGCCGTAGCGGTGATCGAACGGACGCTGGCAGGGGAACGCCAGGCCCACCGACCAGTCGAGCAGGACCGGGGCCGTGGAGCCGACGAGGGTGTTCAATGTCTCGAGGCGCGGCATCCGCGGCGGGGTGACGGCCACCCACTGGTCGGGTGCCAGGTTGCCGTCCGTCACCACCAGCCGGACCGCGTCGGCGTCGGCGGGAATCCGGTCGCTCGGCACCCGCAGGTTGCGCCACGACGGGGACGGCCCGATGTCGACGGGCGCGACGCGCGCCAGCGGCTCGACGTTCGAACCGCCGCCGGTTCGCCCGAACTCGAGCAGCACGTCCGCGCCCGGGGTGAGGACGCCGTCGGGGTCGACGTAGTGCACGCGGCCGGCGGCGGTGACGACCAGCAGCGGCGTGGCGTCGGTGCGTTCGGGCAGCGCGTACCAGCCGGACTCGAGGTCGGCTTCCTGCTGCGCCCCGGTGCGGTAGCTGCCGAGCACGGGGGTGCGGGCGGGGTCCAGGCCGAACGGCAGCGCGACGGTGCTGTCGTTGATGCCGGCGGCGCCGCGGCCGCCGCCGGTGCCCGCGCCGGTGGAGGTGGTGGTGCCGCCCCCGTCGGTGTCGACGGTGTTGGCGCCGCCCGTGGTGGAGATCTCCTCGTCGGCGGTGAGGTCGAGGGCGACGCCGTTCGGGGTGAAGCCGTCGGCGGTGCCGGCGCCGAGCGCATCGGCGACGTCGCCGTCGAGGGGGGTCAGCGCGGTGGCGCTGGGGTCGGTCTCGACGAGGACGTCGTCGGCGAGGCCGCAGCTGCTGCCGGTGAGGGCGGCCGCGTTGGAGCGGGCGATCGAGTACGCCGGGTACTGCGCGACCGCGCCCTTGACGAGCGAGAGCACCTCGAACAGGACGACACCCGCGGCGACGACGGTCAGCGGCGCCGAGGCGATCGCCCTGACCCGGCCGTTGCGGTCGGGTTTCGGGGTGGCGAACGGTTCGCGCAGGTGGAACCACGCGGCGACGGCCAGCGCGACGAGGGCCAGCGCGAGCAGGGCGGTGGAGAAGGCGCGTCCGGAGATGGACGGCGGCTTGTCCCACCACGGAATCCCGTAGCTGGAGACGTACCACCAGCCGTTGGAGCCGGTGAACGCCAGCGCCAGCACGAACAGCACCCCGGCGGTGAAGAGGGCGCGGTTGCGGGCGGAGCGGATGCCGACGGCGCCGACGCCGACCGCGGCGAGCGCGGCGACGGACCCGGCCAGTCCGGCGTACACGCCGAAGTGGTGGGTCCACTTGGTCGGGGTGAGCATCATCAGCAGCAGCGACGCGAAGACGATGCCGAGGATGCGGCGCGAGGGGCCGAGGGCGGTACCGGGGATGCGGCCTTTGCGCAGGATCAGCATCACGCACACCACCAGGCACAGCAGCATGACGAACACGCCGAAGCGGCGGCTGAGGGATCCGTCGGGGGAGACGGTCAGCAGCGCGTCCCAGCGCAGCCGTTCGTCGAACCAGGGCACGTTGGGTCCGACGGCGGAACGCACGCGCGTCGCCTCGAGCACCGAGGCGAGGGTCTGGTCGGCGAAGACGACGACGAGGACGACGGTGCCCGCGGCGAGGATGGCAGCCACGGGCGGGAGGATCCCGACGAGCCGGCGGCGACCGGCCAGCCGGACGACGACGGGCCGGGCTCCGGCGACGAGCGCGGCGACCGCGATGAGCCCGGTGGGGCCCGCGGCGAGGGAGAAGGCGGCGAGCAGCACGGCGATCGCGGCGGGCAGCATGCGGCCGGTGGCGACGGCGCGTTCGATCGAGCACCAGGTGAGCAGGGCGCCGAGCGCGATGATGGGCTCGGGCCGCAGGCCGTTGTCGTAGGGCAGCCAGAAGGCGAGGAACACCAGGCCCGCCGTCCACAGCGCGATGCGGTTGCGGCGGACGGCGACTCCGAGCCGGGGGATGACCTCGCGGCTGATGACCATCCAGCAGGCGACGGCGGCGAGCAGGGCGGGCAGCCGCATCCACACGCTGGCGGTGGAGACCTTCGCGAGCAGGACGAGCACGTCGTAGTACCAGCCGAACGGGGCCTCGGGGACGCCGAACCATCGGTAGTAGTTGGCCATGTAGCCGGCGCCGTCGGAGGCGCGGGCCATGCTGAGGATGTAGCCGTCGTCGGAGGTGTTGGCGCCGATGACGTGCCACAGCAGCAGCGTGCCGACGACGACCGCGTCCACCGCGGTGAACCGCCACCAGTGGGCGGGCAGGACCCGGCGGGCGCGGCGGTTGTCGACGCCGTCGAGCCGGTGCAGCGCCACGAGCGACAGCAGGGTCGCAAGGAGGCAGGCGACCATCGCGACGAGCTTGACCAGCGTCGGAGTGGAGGTGAACCGCGAGTCGAGGGCGGCGCGGACGGACAGCCGCTCGGCGTCCGGGCCGGAGTTGAGGGCCTCCACCGAGCCCTGCAGGTCGGAGTAGACCCCGACCATCTGCGGCCGGTGATCGCCGTCGAGCACCGCGACGTGGTGCCCGTCGTCGTGTTGCTCGAGGCCGACGATCTCGGCGGCGGTGCGGTCGGCGTTGGTGGCGACGGTGACGGCCGTGCACCGGTGCTCGTCGTCGATCGGTGCCGACACGACCACCGAGTTGCGCAGCACCACCTCCACGGTGGCGGAGCCACCGTCGGTGCCGGCGACGGTCCGGATCACGAGGGCGTTCTCGGTGGCGTCGGGGGCGCCCGGCGGCACGGTGGAGACCAGGGTGCCGCCGTCGTCGCCGAGCAGGGGGAAGGCCGAGCACGGCACGCTCGCCCGCAGTTCGAGGGGGGTGTAGGAGACGAGGGGCGCCTCGATGTTGGTCAGGTCGGTGCCCTGCGGCCAGCTGACGGTGGCGGCCTCCTGCCGGACCGGCAGGAACGGCACGGACAGGGCGAGCACCATGCCGAGCAGTCCGGTGACCGTCGCGACGATCCTGGCCGTGCGCACGCGGGCCTTCGTATCGGCGTAAGCGGGCGTTTCGGGCGAAAGGACATCGACGGGCACAAGGATCGATGCTAGGCGAGGGAGGGTGGCGCCGGGGGCGAGCACCTCCGGTCAGGAGGCGGCCCCGTGCTCGACGGGGTCGCCCGCCGGGTCGCCGGCCAGGTCGTCGAGGGAGAGCCCGAGGACCCGGGCGAGCGCGGTGACGGTGAAGAAGGCGGGCGTGGCGATGCGGCCGGTCTCGATCTTCCGGAGTGTCTCGACGGAGATGCCGGCGTCGCCGGCGACCGTTGCCATGCTGGCGGTGCCGCGCGCCGCGCGCAGACGTTCGCCGAGCCGCCGGCCGCGCTCGAGTTGGACCGGGGTCAGCGGTTCGCGCACCATGCTCGTATAGTAATACCGGTATTTCTATTGGGAGGCGACATGGTCGAACTGAAGACGCCCGGCGAGATCGAGGCGATGCGGGCCGCCGGCGCCGTGGTCGCGGACGCGCTCGCGGCCGTGCGGGCCCACGCGGCGATCGGGGTCTCCCTGAAGGAACTCGACGACGTCGCCGCCGCGGTCGTCCGCGACGCCGGCGCGACCTCCCCGTTCCTCGGCTACCACCCCGACTGGGCTCCGTCGCCGTTCCCCGGAGTCGTGTGCGCGAGCGTCGACGACGTCGTCGTCCACGGCATTCCCGGCGGCTACCGGTTGCGTGACGGCGATCTGGTGAGCATCGACTGCGGGGCCGTGCTCGACGGCTGGTGCGGGGACGCCGCCGTGAGCTTCATCGTCGGCGCCGCCGACCGCGAGGCCCTCGCCCTGATCGCCGCGACGGAGGAGGCCCTCGCGCGCGGCATCGCCGCCGCCCTGCCGGGCAACCGCCTCGGCGACATCGGCGCGGCGATCGGCGGATACGTCCGCTCCCGCGGCTACGGCATGCTCTCCGACCACGGTGGCCACGGCATCGGCCGCCGCATGCACGAGGACCCGCACGTGCCCAACGAGGGCCGGGTCGGGCGCGGGATGCGACTGCGGCCCGGGCTGGTGCTGGCCATCGAGCCGATGCTGCACGCCGGGGGCGGCGACGCGTACCGGCACGACCCGGACGGGTGGACGCTGCGCACCGCCGACGGCAGCCGGGCCGCGCACTGTGAGCACACCGTCGCGATCACCGAGGACGGACCGGTCGTCCTCACCCACCGCTGAGGACGGATCGATCCCCGGGTGCACCGGTCCGACCCGCGACGAAGCGACCCCGGTAGGCACTAGCATCGGCCTATGGCCAGGGCGACGGCGATCGGCGAGGCCCTGCGTGGCGCGGGCATCTCCGACGTGCTCGACGACACCACCACCCGGGCCCTGTACTCGTCCGACGCCTCCCTCTACCGGGTGCCCCCGCAGGCGGTGGTGCGGCCCCGTGAGATCGACGAGGTCGCCACCGTGCTCGAGGTGTGCCGCCGGCACGGCGTTCCGCTCACCTCGCGCGGCGGCGGAACCTCCGTCGCCGGCAACGCCGTCGGCCCCGGCGTCGTGCTCGACTTCAGCCGCCATCTCGGACGTGTCCTGCAGATCGACCCCGAGGCCCGTACCGCGACGGTGCAGCCCGGCGTCGTCCAGTCCGAACTGCAGCGCGCGGCCGCCCCGTACGGACTGCGCTTCGGGCCCGACCCGTCCACCCACAACCGCTGCACCGTCGGCGGGATGATCGGCAACAACGCCTGCGGTGCCCGCACCCTCGGCTACGGTCGCACGTCCGACAACGTCCTCGGCCTCGAGGTGCTCACCGGCGCGGGCCGGCACCTGTCGCTGCCCGACGACGCCCCCGTCCTGGAATCGCTGCGCCGGATCGTGCTCGACCACCTCGCCACCATCCGCACCGAGTTCGGCCGGTTCGGCCGGCAGGCGTCCGGTTACGCCCTCGAACACCTGTTGCCGGAGAACGGGTTCGACGTCCTGCGCTTCCTCGTCGGCAGCGAGGGCACGCTCGGCGTCGTCACCGAGGCGACGGTGCGGCTCGTCGCCGATCCCGCGGTGCGCGTCCTGGTGGCCCTCGGCTACCCCGACATCGCGACGGCCGGCGACGCCGCGCACGCGCTGCTCGGCTTCACCCCGACCGCGTGCGAGGGACTCGACTCGCGGATCGTCGACGTGGTGCGCGCGCGGCGCGGCCCGGCGGCGGTGCCGCCGCTGCCGCGCGGGGCGGCGTGGCTGTTCGTCGAACTGTCCGGCGACGACGCCGGCGAGGTGCTCGCCCGGGCGTCGTCTCTCGAACACGCCGTCTCGGCGGTGGATTCGCTGATCGTGACCGATCCGGGGAAGGCCGCGCAACTGTGGCGGATCCGGGAGGACGGGGCCGGGCTGTCCGGGCGCAGCCCCGCCGGGTTGCCCGCCCACTCCGGCTGGGAGGATGCCGCCGTCCCGCCGGAGCGGGTGGGAGAGTACCTGCGCGAGTTCGAGTTGCTGCTGACCCGCTACGGCGTCACCGGCTATCCGTACGGGCATTTCGCCGACGGCTGCATCCACATCCGCCTCGACGTGCCGCTCGGGATCCCGGGGATATTCCGCGAATTCCTCTTCGCGGCAGGCGAACTCGTGGCTTCGTTCGGGGGCTCGATGTCCGGTGAGCACGGCGACGGCCGGGCGCGCAGCGAACTGCTGCTCCTGATGTACTCGCCGACCGCGCTGCGGCTGTTCGGGGCGGTCAAGGCGGTGTTCGACCCCGAGGGCCTGCTCAATCCCGGCGTGCTCGTCGATCCCGTCCCCTCGGATCGGGACCTCAGAGTCCCGGCCGCGCAACGGGTCCAGGGCGGCCTGGCGTTCCGGTACACCGGCGACGGCGGCGACTTCACGCAGGCCGTGCACCGCTGCACCGGCGTCGGCAAGTGCCGCGCCGACACCGCCGGCCTCGGCGGGGTGATGTGCCCGTCGTACCTGGCGACGCGGGAGGAGAAGGATTCCACCCGCGGCCGGGCCCGGGTCCTGCAGGAGATGCTCAACGGCACTCTCGTCACCGGGTCCTGGCGCTCACCGGAGGTGCACGAGGCGCTCGAGCTGTGCCTGGCGTGCAAGGGCTGCGCCTCCGACTGTCCGACCGGTGTGGACATGGCCACCTTCAAATCCGAAGTGCTGCACCAGAGTTACCAGGGTCGCGTGCGGCCCGTCACGCACTACACCCTCGGGCGGCTGCCGCGCTGGGCGGCGCTGGCGAGCCGGGCGCCGCGCGCGGTGAACGCGCTGGGCAAGGTGCCGGGGGTGGCGGCCGCCGGGCTGACCCTCGCCGGAGTGGACCGGCGCCGCCGCGTGCCCGAGTTCGCGCCGCGCACGTTCCGCCGCTGGTTCGCAGACACGGCCGCCGAGCGTCGCACGGACGGCGAGCCCGTCCTGCTGTTCGTCGACACCTTCACCGAGTACTTCACCCCGGAGGTGGCGATCGCCGCGGTGCGGGTGCTCGAGGCCGCAGGCCGACGGGTGTGCGTGACCGACCGGCAACAGTGCTGCGGCCTGACGTGGATCACCACCGGTCAGCTGGATGCCGCCCGGAAGATCTTGGGCCGCACCCTCTCCGCCCTGTTCCCGGCCGGCATGCCGATCGTGGGGCTCGAACCGTCGTGCACCGCGGTCCTGCGCTCCGACGCCGTCGAGCTGCTCGGGTTCGAGCCGGCGCGCGTCGTCGCCGAGTCGACGGTGACGCTGGCCGAGCTGCTCGGCGACTGGGAGCCGCCGTCGCTGTCCGGGACGACGGTGGTGGCCCAACCGCACTGCCACCACCACGCCGTGATGGGGTGGGGCGCCGACGCCGCGCTGCTGCGCCGGGCCGGCGCGACGGTCACCCGGCTCGGCGGATGCTGCGGTCTCGCCGGCAACTTCGGCGTGGTGCCCGGGCACTACGACGTCTCCGTCGCCGTCGCCGGGCACCAGCTGCTGCCCGCGATCGCCGCCGCGGGCCCGGACGACGTCGTGCTCGCCGACGGCTACTCGTGCCGCACCCAGATCGCCGACCTCACCGACCGGCGAGGGGTACACCTCGCGCAGCTGCTCGCGTCCAGGCTGTGAGCCGACGATCCACAGCGGTGCCGGACATCACCCGCCTCGATCGTTGTGGGTGGCCGGGACGGGCTTGGATCCGGCACAGCGCAGCGCGATGAGTTTTTCCGGGCCGGCCGGTCAGTCCGTAGCGAGACCACCCCGCGACCCCAGGAGCCCGTCATGATCTCGACCACCACCCGCCCCACCGAGCGCACCACCGACCGGAAGTTCCGCATCGCCGGCCTCGTGCTCACCGGCCTCGTCGTGCTGTTCCTGCTGTTCGACGTCACGATCCACATCCTCAACGTCGACCAGGCCCGGGAGGCGATGATCGATCTGGGCTTCGACCCGGACCTCAACTACGTCATCGGCGTCGTCCTGCTGATGTGCCTGGCGCTGTACCTGGTCCCGGCCACCTCGATCCTCGGGGCGGTGCTGCTGACCGGGTACCTCGGCGGCGCCGTGGCGACGAACATGATGAACGAGATGCCGCTCTTCAGCACCATCCTCTTCCCGGTCTACGTCGGTGTCGTCGTGTGGGCCGGGCTGTACCTGCGCGATCCGGTGGTGCGGTCGGTGATGCCGCTGCGCCGCGCCTGAGCCCCCTCGCAACCGCTGCCGGTCGTCCGCGAACACCGTCGGGTTCGCGGACGACTGCGGCTATCCGGTGCGGGTGACGACGACGAACGGCCCGATCTCCGAGATCGTGAAGCGCGGATCGTCGAACAGTGACTTCGGGTACGTCACCGTGTAGCGGCGCACATTGGGGTCGTTGGGGTACACGTCCTCGGCGAGCCGGAGCGTGTAACCCTCGGCGCCCTGCCGGAACACGATCGCGTCGGGGCCCCGCCACGGCGACTCGTCCCACGCCGCGAGCAGCTCGTCGGCCGTCTCGAGCGACGCCCAGTCCTCGATCGCGGCGGCGCGAGCCTCGAAGTCCGCCAACGGATTCGCGTAGTGCGACGTCAGCGCCTGGAATCCGAGGTAGGGGTGGTAGGCGAGGAAGGTGGTGTCGGCGGTGAGGACGACGATCTCGTCGCGGGGCCGGTCCAGCGCCGCGGTGATCGCCTCGTCCAGCTCGGCGTAGTAGGCGCCGGCGCCGGGCGGACGCTGGTCGGCGCGTTCACCGTTGCCGTCGGTGTCGGTGTAGGCGACGGTGATCTCGCTCGCGAGGACCTGCGGGATGTTCTGGGTGAACGCGACCGCGCCCAGCGCGCCGACCGCGATCAGGGACCACCGCACCCGCTGGTTCTCGCTGGTGGACAGCACGATCCACCGGGTGAAGTCGACGAATGCGAACGTGCCGGCGGCCGCGAGCAGTACGAGCAGGATCACCTCGAGGCGGAAGGCGAGCAGGGTGTTGCCCAGCGCGGTCAGCGCCATCGACGCCAGGTACCACAGGTACACGGATACGACGCCGAGCCCGAGGGCCTGCGCGCGCCGCGACGACGTGGCCCGTCCGACCAGCCACACCGTGCCGAGCAGGCACAGCAGCCCGATCAGCGAACCGTGGAACATCGGCAGCGGCAGCCGGGCCCCGGTCTCGGGCAGATAGTGCGTCGCGGTGCCGGATCCGGCGGTGGACCCGCCCCGCAGCACCTCGAGCACGAACGGCGCCCACACGATCAGCGCGACGAGCGCCGCGATCGCACCGATCACCACGAATTGCACGAGCACCGGGACTACGGCGCGCCACGTGCCGGCCGCGCGTCGCGCCAGCACCGCCGCGACGACGGCCATCACGGTGACGGCGAACGCGGCGATGCCCAGGTAGAGCGTGTAGAACGTGGCCGCCAGCCCGAGGAACAGCCCGGTCCCGACGGCGGCTCCGCCGCCCGGTGCGCCCTTTGGGCTGCTCCAGCCGCCCAAAGGACGCACCGGGCGCGACAGCGCCCCCCACGCCATGACGAGGGCAGGGGCGAGCAGCAGCGCGATGACGGCGCCGTACGGCTCGGGGGAGCCGTAGGCGAGGACGACGGCGGTGGTCGCGGTGGCGACCAGCACGGCCAGATCGACCCGCACCAGCGCGGTCCACAACACGAGCGCGACGACGGCGGCGACGGCCAGCGACACGATCGACCACGGCTTGAACGCCTCCCAGCCGTCCATGCCGAGCAGGTTCGCGAAGCGGCCGCCCACCCAGAACCAGCCGGCGGGATAGAACGGCGGCAGGTCCGCGTACGTCATGTCCCGCAGGGCCGGGGAGTCGGTGAGCCGCGTCAGGTACTCGGTGCGGAACTCCTGGTCGACGGAGATGCCGTGCAGATAGAGCTTCGTCGCGGCCAGCGGCATCCCGAGGGTGACGGTGACCAGGCCCGACAGGCCGGCCCACGACAGCACCCGCGCGAACGGCGTCCACCGTCGCCGCCGGTGCAGCGCGACGGAGACGGCGAGCACGGCGAGCGCCCCCACCTGCAGCACCGTCGTGACGGCCTGCGTGACGTTCGACGAGTTGAAGGCGGGCCACTGCACGCGCGCGAACGCGAACAGGCCGACGGCGGCGACGATCGCGGCGACGAGAACCGCAGCGGCCCCCTCGCCGGCGGTGCGGAGCGCACGCCGGAAGGGGGCCACGTCGGAGGAGAGTACGGCTGGGTCGGACACCCCCGCAGCCTAGATCGGCAGCTTTCGGAAGATCGCGCGCGGGACGTGCCGCAGCACCATCATCACGTAGCGGAAGGCGCCCGGAGCCCACACGAGTTCCTTGCCCTTCTCGGACGCGGAGACGGCGAGCTTGGCGACGTCCTCCTTGTTCACCGTCAGCGGGGCTTCCTTCACCCCGGCGGACATGCGGGTGCGGACCTGCCCGGGCCGGATCACCAGGACGCGGGGGCCGTGCTCGCGCAGCGCCTCACCGAGCCCGAGGTAGAAGCCGTCGAGACCGGCCTTGGTGGAGCCGTACACGAAGTTGGAGCGGCGCACCCGCTCACCCGCGGCGGAGGACATGGCGATGATGCGGCCGTAGCCCTGCGCCTTCATCTTCTCGCCGACGAGCACGCCGACGGACACGGCCGCGGTGTAGTTGATCTCGGCGATCTGCACGGCCTTGGCCTGGTTCTGCCACAGCTCCTCGGCATCGCCGAGCAGTCCGAACGCGACGATCGCGACGTCGACATCCCCGTCCCCCCAGGCGCGGTCGATCACCTTCGGGTGGCTGCCGGTGTCGAGGGCGTCGAAGTCGATCAGGTCGACCTTGGTGGCCCCGGCGGCCTTCACCTGCGCGACGGCGTCGTCGCGCAGCGGGTCGTTCGGCAGCGCCGCGAGGATCACGCGGGCCGGCGCCCTGCGCAGGTACTCCTCGACGATGGCGAGGCCGATCTCGGACGTGCCACCGAGGAGCAGCAGGGTCTGGGGGTTGCCGACGGCGTTGATCATCAGTGGAGTTCCAACCTTCTGGACATATCGGAGGCGAACACGTTGGTGGGATCGACCGAGCGGCGGATCTTGATCCATTCGCCGATGCGCGGGTACATCGCGTGGAACGTCTCGGCGGAGGTGCGCGAGTCCTTGGCGGTGTAGAGGCGGCCGCCGAACTCGAGGACGCGGCGGTCGAGTTCGCGGACGAACTCGTTCAGGCCCGCCTTGATGGGGAAGTCGACGCAGATGTTCCACCCCGGGATCGGGAAGCTCAGCGGCGCCTTGTTGCCCGGGCCGAACAGCTTGAAGACGTTGAGGAACGAGTAGTGCCCCGACTTCTGGATGTCGACGATGATCCTCTTGAACTCCTCGACGGCCTCCGTCGGCACCACGAACTGGTACTGCAGGAAGCCGTTCGAACCGTAGGCGCGGTTCCACTCACCGAACATGTCGAGCGGGTGGTAGAACTGCGTCAGATTCTGGACCTTGCCGCGGTAGGTGCCGGACTTGCGGTACCACAGCTCGCCGACGGCGCTGAAGGTGTACTTGTTGGCCAGGCCGTTCGGGAAGATGTCCGGGAACGTCAGCAGCGTCGGCGCGTCGAACTTCAGCGGGTTCTTCTGCAGCTTCTTCGGCAGCTGGTCGAGCTTCGCGAGCGAACCGCGGGAGACCGCCGCGCGGCCGAGCTTCGGCGGCGGCGCGACCGCGTCGAACCAGGCGCTCGAGTAGTCGTAGTTCGCCTCGCTGCCGTCGCTGTGCAGCGCGATCGTCTCGTCGAGGGTGCTGGTGACGTCGCCGTCGGCGATGAAGTACGCCGTCTCGGTGGGCGTCATCTCGATCGTGGCGCGCAGGATGATGCCGGTCAGGCCCATGCCGCCGACCGTCGCCCAGAACAGCTTGGAGTTGCGCCCGTTCGGGGTGAGGGTGCGCACCTGACCGTCGGCCGTGAGCAGGTCCATCGACCGGACGTGGTTGCCGAAGCTGCCGGCGCTGTGGTGGTTCTTGCCGTGGATGTCCGCGCCGATGGCGCCGCCCACGGTCACCTGCCGGGTGCCCGGCAGCACCGGCACCCACAGGCCGAACGGCAGCGCCGCGCGCATCAACTGGTCCAGGTTGGCGCCCGCGTCGACGGTGACCAGACGCGATTCGCGGTCGATCGTGTGGATCCGGTCCAGCGCCGTCATGTCGACGACGAGCCCGCCCGCGTTCTGCGCCGGGTCACCGTACGAGCGGCCGAGGCCGCGAGCGATGACACCGCGGCGCAGATGCGACGGCTTGGACTCGTTCTGCTCCGCGACCCGGGTGACCGCCTGCGCGATCACCTCGACGTCGGGAGTGGACAGCACCTCCGCGGTGGTCGGGGCGGTGCGCCCCCAGCCGGTCAGAGTGCGGGTCTGGGTGGGGAGCGGCGCGGCGGCCGGCTCTGCAGCTGTCGTGGACATCGCCGTACAGGTTACCCGCCGGTCGCAGCAGCGAGAGTGTGTCGGTGGCGACGTCCCCGCCCCGGCGTCCGGATTGCCGGAACCGTCCCGGTGCGCGCCGTCGCGGAGCGGGGGCGCTCGCGCCGCTCGCATAGGCTGTCGCCGTGTCCGAGCACCCGCAGCACCCGCACTGGCAGACGCAACCGGAGCACCACGCCCCCCTGCCGGTGGAGATCCCCCTCACCGACAGCACCGCCGACGAGGCGCTCGACCTGAAGACGCAGATCGTGCGGTTCGTCCTCACCGGCGGGCTGTCCGCGATCGTGGACTTCGGTCTCTACGTGCTGCTGCTCGCCGTGGGGCTGCACGTCAACGTCGCGAAGTCGCTGTCGTTCGTCGCCGGCACCACCACCGCGTACCTGATCAACCGGCGCTGGACCTTCAGGGCGGAACCGAGCCGGGCCCGGTTCGTCGCGGTGGTGATCCTGTACGCCGTCACCTACGCCGTGCAGGTCGGCATCAACTACGTGCTGTACGACGCGCTGCCCGCCGAGTGGTGGCGCGTGCCGCTCGCGTTCGTCGTCGCGCAGGGCACGGCCACCGTCATCAACTTCGTGGTGCAGCGCGCCGTGATCTTCCGCCTGCGCTGACCGGTCGGCCGTGGGGGCGAGCGAATGTATCGCTCACCTCCGTGGTCCGACGAAATGGTCCGTTCGCTCGGGTCGTTCAGTCGTGCTTGGCGCGGCGGAAGGAGAAGTCCCGGTAGCCGAAGAAGCTCGCCGTCGCGGTCACGAAGGTGATCACGATCTGCGCGGGGATCGGGGGGAATCCGAAGACGGACACCGCCAGCGTCATGAGCGCGAGGTTCAGCAGGAACGCGCTCAGGTTGACGGTGACGAACCGCCACAGGTCACGCAGGAAGTGACCGCGCACGCGGAACACGAGGTAGCGGTAGGTGGAGAAGGCGCACAGCACGTTGGAGGCGTAGCCCGCCACGATCGCGAAGTGGTAGCCGAGGGTGTCGCCGACGGCGAGCTGCCACACGATGAACCATGCGGTGCCCAGCGCGGTGTTGAAGGCCCCCACCAGCAGGAACGCCACGGCCTGGTTCTTGAACAGGCGCATGAGCGGGCCCGGCGCCCCCGACATCCCGCCGGGTGCGCCGGCGGGTTCGGTGACGGGATCGGGGGAGGACACCGGCTGCGCGCTCACCCGAGGTACCGCGGCAGCGACCCGGCGGCGACGGCGTCGGCCAGGGAGGGGGCCGCCCGGTCCTTGGCGGAGAGCTGGTGGCGCAGCGGTTGCCCGTCGCGGCCGGTGGTGGGCCAGTCGATGCCGATCCGCGGGTCGAGGGGGTCGATCTCGTGTTCGCGGTCGGGGTTGTAGGTGGTCGAGCAGAGGTAGACGACGGTGGAGCCGTCGGCCAGGGAGAGGAAGGCGTGGCCGAGGCCTTCGGGGAGGTAGATCGCGCGGCGGTCGACGTCGTCGAGCAGCACCGAGTCCCACTGTCCGAAGGTGGGGGAGCCGACGCGCAGGTCGACGGCGACGTCGAGCACCGCGCCGGCCGGGCAGGTGACGTACTTGGCCTGCCCGGGGGGGACGTCGGCGTAGTGGATGCCGCGCAGCACCCCGGCGGCGGAGACCGAGCAGTTGGCCTGGGCGAGGTCGAGGGCGCGTCCGGCGGCGTCGGTGAAGGTGGGTTGTTTGAACCACTCGTAGAAGA